>NZ_JBHYXD010000003.1:40413-67820 GCF_042751995.1 Streptomyces sp. NPDC059371
GTGGCGCGGCAAAAGCCGAGGGCCCCCGCGCCCGCGGGGCGGGGGGGGCGCGGCGCCCCACGCGCTGTCGGGGCCGGGGGCCGGCGGCCCCCCCGCCACCCGCCCCCCCGCGCACCTCCCTCATGCTCACGACCCGCCGTTCGGGGCAATGGTCCAGGCCACTGACGCCCCGCAGGCCGGGAGGCCGTCGCCACGAAACCGCGCTCACCCCACGTTGACATGGGAAATCGCCTCCTCCTGGGCATGATTGACGGATCGTCGGAGAGCCGGTAGCACTGACGCGTTCGGCTCTCGCACGCCCCACCGCGCACGACCGTCCCAGGAGGCTGCTTTGCACTGGTCCGTCACCGAACCCCAGGGCACCACCAGGCACAGACGCGCGCGCAGAACCGCGGGAGCCGTCGCCTCGGCGGCGCTGCTGCTGCCGCTGCTCGGCGCGGCTCCTTCGAGCTCGGCCGAGGAGGCGCCCGCGAACGGGCTGCAGGGCGCCTTCACCGCCGCGGCCGCCGAGTACCACGTTCCGTCGAGCGTGCTGCTCGCGGTCTCGTATCTGCAGTCCCGCTGGGACACGCACGCCGGCGCCCCGAGCGTCACGGGCGGCTACGGCCCCATGCACCTGACCGACGCCCGTACGGCGATCGCCGGGACTCCGCACCACAGCGACGGCACGGAGGACGCGCGCGGCGACAGCTCGCGCGCCGCCCTCACGCCCGACACGGCGGTGCCCACGAACGCCCGACTCCCGGCACGGCTGAAGACACTGGCGAAGGCCGCCGACCTCACCGGCCTGCCCGCGGAGCGGCTGCGCACCGACGCGGCGGCGAACGTCGCGGGCGGCGCCGCGCTCCTGGCCGCCGCGCAGCGGGACCTCGGCGAACCCCTGAGCGACGACCCCGCCGACTGGTACGGAGCGGTCGCGCGCTTCTCGGGAGCCGACGACAGCACCACCGCGGCGACCTACGCCGACGACGCGTACGACGTGATGCGCACCGGCGAGTCGCGCATCACGGACACCGGCAGGCAGGTGACGCTCGCCGCCCGGCCCGCGCTGAGCCCCGACACCGCGCAACTGCGCCGTGCGGGACTGCGGACGGCCTCCGCCGACGGCACGGAGTGCCCGAGGAGCGTGTCCTGCGAGTGGATCCCCGCCCCGTACGAGGAGTTCGGCGAGGGCGACTACGGCAACCACGACCTGGGCGACCGGCCCGCCTCGCAGAGCATCAAGTACATCGTCATCCATGACACGGAAGGCACCTGGGACGGGGTGCTGAACCTGGTCCAGGACCCGACCTACGTGTCGTGGAACTACACCCTGCGCTCGACCGACGGGCACATCGCCCAGCACGTGAAGGCCAAGGACGTCGCCTGGCACGCGGGCAACTGGTACATCAACGCGAAGTCGGTCGGTCTGGAGCACGAGGGCTTCCTGACCGCGCCCGACACCTGGTACACGGAGGAGATGTACCGGGCCTCCGCCCGCCTGGTGCGGTATCTCGCCCGGAAGTACGACATCCCGCTGGACCGGCAGCACATCCTCGGGCACGACAACGTCCCGGGTCCCACGACCTCCACCATCCCGGGCATGCACACGGACCCGGGCCCGTACTGGGACTGGCAGCACTACTTCACCCTCCTCGGCCACCCCTTCCACCCCACGTACGGCAAGGGCGCCGACCTGGTGACCGTCCTGCCGGACTTCGACGCGAACCAGCCGGTGTACACGGGCTGCGTCACCAAGGGCGAGCCCTGCACGGCGCACGGTTCCAGCGAGGTGCGCCTGTACTCCCAGCCGGACGAGAACGCGCCGCTGATCCAGGACATCGGCCTGTACCCGAAGGGCGACGCCTCGACGACCGGCGTGAACGACGTCGCCTCGCGGGTCTCCACCGGACAGCGGTACGCGCTCGCCGGACGGGACGGCGACTGGACGGCGATCTGGTACCTGGGCCAGAAGGCCTGGTTCGAGAACCCGCGCAAGCAGCCGACCGCGGTGCGGGCGTCGGGGCCGGCCGTGACACCCAAGGAGGGCCTGGCGGAGATCCCCGTGTACGGCAGGGCGTACCCGGAGAAGGAGGCGTACCCGGCCGGCGTGCCCGTCCAGGCCGTCTCGCCCCTCCCGTACAAGATCCTCGCCGGCCAGCGCTACGCGGCCGGTGACAAGGTGCCCGGAGAGTACTTCTACGCGCCGACCTTCGACACCACACCGCACCGGGTCGTGATCGGTACGGACCTGTACTACGAGATCCAGTTCGGGCACCGGGTGGAGTTCGTACGGGCGGCGGACGTGGATCTGGTTCCGTAGTCCGTCCGGCGTTCCGGGGCCGGGTCCGCGCGGGGCGGGCCCGGCGTCCGGATCGCCGAAGACAATGACACCGGCAAGCGACCAGGGAAAGTGCCGTCCGGAACAGGTTCGGCCGCGCTCGGGTCAGTTAACGACATGTAACCGCACGCCTGCTCTCCGTACGCTGTGATGGGCCGTTCACGAACACGGCACACCCTGGGGCAGGCATGGGCAACTTCGTCAAAGAGACTTCAGCGCGGCCGGCCGGTGCGGCGGTCCCCCGGCGATGCGAGTGCGGTGGCGAACCCCGCAACGACGCGCCCGCGGGGGCCGAGGAAAGGTTTCGGGGTCTGCTGGAGGCGGCACCCGATGCCATGGTCATCGTCGACGACACCGGCACGATCAAACTCGTCAACGCCCAGACCGAGGCACTCTTCGGGTACACCCGCGAGGAACTTCTGGGCCACCCCGTGGAACTCCTCGTGCCGGGCCGCTTCCGCGCCCACCACACCTTCCACCGCGACGGATACGCCGACAACCGCCAGGTCCGTCCGATGGGCGCGGGACTCGAACTGCACGGCCTGCGCAAGAACGGCACCGAGTTCCCCGTCGAGATCAGCCTCAGCCCGCTGGAGACCACCGACGGACTCCTCGTCTCCGCCGCCGTCCGCGACGTCAGCGACCGCAAGCGCGCCGAGGCGCGCATCAACGAACTGGCCGGTCTCGTGGAGTCCTCGCAGGACGCGATCCTCGCCAAGACCCTGGACGGTCACATCACCTACTGGAACGCGGCGGCGCAGCGGCTGTACGGCTACTCGCGGGCCGAGGTGATGGGCAGGCACGTGTCCCTGCTCGCGACCACGGAGCGGCGCGGCGAGATCGACATGCTCCTCGACCGGCTGCGCAGCGGTGAGAAGGTCGAGCACTTCGAGACCCTGCGGCTGACCCGCTCGGGCTCCCTGCTGGACGTGGACATCACGCTGTGGCCCACCCGGGACGCGGACGGCACGGTGATCGGCGCGTGCGCGATCGTCCGGGACATCAGCGACCGCAAGCGGGCCGAGGCGGAGCTGACCTTCCTGTACGAGCAGCAGCGGCACATCGCCCTCACCCTCCAACGCAGCCTGATGGGGACGCCGCCCGCCATCCCGGGGCTGACGACCGCGAGCCGGTACCGGCCCGCCACGCAGGGAGCGGGCGTGGGCGGGGACTGGTTCGACCTGATCCCGCTGGGCGCCGGCCGGGTCGGGGTGCTGATCGGCGATGTCATGGGCCGCGGTCTGGACGCCGCCGCCGTGATGGGCCAACTGCGCTCGGCCGCGCACGCCCTGGCCAAGACCGGTATGCAGCCCCGCCAGTTGATGCAGGCCCTGGAGGCCGTCGTCGGCGATCTGGATGTGCCCGACCAGCTCGTGACCTGCTGCTATCTGGTCATCTCCGCCGACGCGGGCGAGGTGACGGTCTGCTCGGCCGGGCATCTGCCGACCCTGGTGGCCACGCCCGGGGCCGGGGCCCGGCAGCTTCCCGCGCCGGTGAACGCGCCGCTCGGTGTCGGAGGCATCCTCTACGAGCAGGCGACCTCGGTGATCCCTCCCGGGGCGACACTGGTCCTGTACACCGACGGTCTCATCGAGACGCCCGGCAGCGACATCGAGGACCAGCTCACCGAGCTGACCACCACCCTCGCGGACCTGTTCGCCGTCGCGCCCGATCTGGAGGAGGCCGCCGACCATGTGCTGTCGGCACTGCTGCCGGACTCCGACGGGCACAACGACGATGTCACCCTGCTGCTCACCCGGCTCCCCGACGGGCCCCTGGCCACCGTCAACACCGACCTTCCCGCGGTGCCCGAGTCGGTCCCGGAGGGCCGCGCCTTCCTCAGCAAGGCGCTGACCGCCTGGGACTGTGTCCCCGCCGCGGACGACGCCCGGCTGCTGCTCTCGGAGGTCCTCACCAACGCCGTGCAGCACGCGCAGGGGCCCATCGGTCTGCATCTGTGCCGCAGCGCGACCGACCTGACCGTGGAGATCAGCGACCGCAGCCCGCATCTGCCGCAGCCGCGGACGGCCGGCGAGGACGAGGAGTCGGGACGGGGCCTGATCCTGGTCCGCACGCTCGCCGACAACTGGGGGGTACGGCCCACCGACGCGGGCAAGACGACCTGGTTCACCCTCAGACTGTGACGCCGGACGGGGTGTTCGGCCTCAGCCCTGCTGGAACAGCTCCGCCGGGAGCGGCTTCAGGAGCGCGTAGAGGTCGTCCGTGATCGGACGGTCCCAGGCGGCGATGGTCACCAGGACGTTGTCGCTGCGGTCGAACTGGACGCAGGAGATACGGGTCTCGGAGAGCTTCAGCCGGCGCACGATCAGGAGGTTGTCGCCCTGCATCACCGGCATGTCCTCGGTCCCGGTGACGGTCACCTCCTCGTTGTTCTCCAGCGCGATGAGGAGCTGGGCCACCTCGAAGGGGACCTCGTTCTCGGCGACGTCCCGGGCCTGGGAGCCCTCGGGCAGATTGCCGATGATCATCGCGGGACCGCGGCCGCCGAACAGGTCGTAACGGAGGAAGACGCCCTGGCAGCTTCCGTCGGGGGCGGGCAGCAGGCCCGCGCCGAGATTGCCGGGCCAGTCGCCCGGATCCATGGCCAGAACATCGAAGTCGGGCCCGGCGGGCGTGGCGCTGCGGCGGCGGAGGAAGGACATGCCGCAATGGTACGTGCACGGGCGCGTAGCGGGCCCCACGGGCGCTGTACGTCCCGGCCCCGCGGGCACTGTGCGCGCGGGGCCGGAGGGCGATGTGCGCTCGGGGCCGGAGGGCGGGCCGGCGGGGTCAGGAGATGGCCTGATCCTCCAGTGCCGCGGCCAGTCCCCGGCGGTCGGTGCCGACCTTGCGGTAGACCGCCGACAGGAGCCGGGCGACGGCGTGCTCGTCGATGTGCAGTTCCTCGGCGATCTGGGCCGGGGTCCGGTCCCGCGCGGCGAGCGAGGCGGCGGTGCGCTCGCGGGCGGTGAGGGCGTCCGTCTCGGTGCTGTGCAGCCGTCGCGGCCGCAGTCCCGCCGAGGCCAGCTCGTCGCGGGCGTCCTCGATCAGTCCGTCGGCACCGCACTGGACCGCCGCGTCGAGGCCGCGGTACAGGTGCTCGGCGGCTTCCCTGGGGCGTCCCGCGCGGCGCAGTTCGGTGCCCAGGGCGACCAGGGAGCAGGCCAGTTCGTAGGCGGCCGGGGAGCTCTCCAGATGGCCGACGGACTCTTCGAGGAGCTGGACGCGGTCAGGAGCCGGGGAGACCTCGGCGGCGACGCGCAGGGCCTGGCCGATCGTGGAGGGGGCGCCGTACTGGCGGGCGCGGTTCACCGCTTCGAGTGCCGTGGCGACGGCGCGTTCCGGGGCGTCGTGGCTCTCGGCGCGGGCGAGGTGGAGCTGCCAGGGGCACCAGGCGGGGTTGCGCATACCGCGCGGATCCAGGCGGCGGCCGGCGGACGCGAGCTCGACGGCGGCGTCCCTGGCGAGGCCGCGGGCGAGCAGGAGTTCGCCGTACACGGTCTGGGCGTCGGGGAAGGTCACGGCGGCCGGGAAGGGCGCGTGGAAGTCGTAGGCCTCGCCGGTGCGCGCGGCCTCCTCGACCTGGCCCCTGGCGAGGAGGACCTGGATGAGGGTGCCCACCGCGTACCAGTGGACGGGTGTACCGGGTCCGACGCGTTCGGCGAGCCGGAGGCCCGCGCGGACGAAGTCCTCGGCCTCGGCGAGACGGCCGCGACGGAAGCGCACGTATCCGAGGATCGTGTAGCCGAAGGAGAGGTGGGCGCCGTGCCAGCCCTGGGATTCGAAGTCGGCGATCCCGGTGGCGAAGAGTTCTTCGGTGCGGCCCGGCCGGTCGGCGTACATGAAGGTCATGGCGACCAGGACGGGGACCTCGAAGCCGCGGTCGGCCTCGGCCCAGCCGAGGCCGCCGGCCAGGGCGCGCTCGGCGTGGTGGAGGGCGACGGGGGCGGGTTCGCCGCGCAGGGTGGCGTCCCAGGCGCGCAGCCCGATGACGTAGCGCTCGGTGAGGTCGTGGCCGGTGAGCCGGTCGGCAAGGCGGGCGAGGCGCCGGGAGCGGGCGGGCGAGTCGGGTTCGTCGGCGCGGAAGGCGTCCCACATGAACTGTTCGGACTGCAT
Source organism: Streptomyces sp. NPDC059371 (assembly GCF_042751995.1). Taxonomy (NCBI): domain Bacteria; kingdom Bacillati; phylum Actinomycetota; class Actinomycetes; order Kitasatosporales; family Streptomycetaceae; genus Streptomyces; species Streptomyces sp. NPDC059371. The sequence goes on from NZ_JBHYXD010000003.1 coordinate 46,850, forward strand.
GCGCAGACGTACCCGGGCGTCGCCGGTGACCGGGATCTCGCGGGCGAGGGTCTCGGATGCCTCGGCGAGGCGGTCGCTGTGGGCGAGCACCTGGGACAGGCGGTAGACGATGTTGTGGCGCAGCTCGGGGTCGGTGATCGGTTCCTCTAGGGCGGCGCGCAGATGGTTGACCGTGGTTCCCGGCTCGGTGAGCAGGGACGCGCAGCCGAGTTCGTACAGGACGGCGGCGCGGTCCTCGAAGGGCGGCGGTTCGCGCAGGGCGCGGGCTAGACAGCGGCGGGCGGCGTCGGGGGCTCCGGCGCGCTGGGTCTCGCGGGCGGCGGCGCGCAGTTGCTGGACGATCCAGGTGTCGCCGTCCGGGTGGGTCTCCATGAGGTGGCGGGCGGCGGCGGCCGGGCCGAGTCCTTCGTCGATCACGCACCAGGCGGCCTGGCCGTGCAGGGCGACGCGGACGCTTCCGGGGATGTCGCGGTAGACGGCGGTGGCGATCAGCGGGTGGACGAATTCGAGGGGGTCGACGCCGGTCAGGATGCGGGCGATGCGCAGGGCGTCCGCCGCGTCGGCGGCCTCCTCGGAGCCGAGTCCCGCGACGGCGGCGGCGAGTGAGGGGCGGATCTCGGTGCCGAGCACGGCGCAGGCCCAGGCGAAGCGGACGGTCGCGGTGCCGAGGCGTTCGAGGCGGGCGACGATGCCGCTGCCCTTGACGGCGGCGGCGAGGTCGCGCAGGAGGTGTGCTCCGTCCTCGGTCGGGGTGAGTCCGCGGTCCCGGACCTTGGCGGTCAGCTCGACGGCCTCGAACGGGTTGCCCGCGGTGACCGCCCAGCACTCCCGGCAGAACGCGTCGTCGGCCTGGGTGCCGAGGTCTTCCCGGACGAGCCGGGCGACGGCGCCGGCGCTGAGCGGTTCGAGGCCGATGGGGCGCTGTCCGGCACGGCCGGGCAGTCCCCTGAACGCCTCGGCGTGTTCGGGCAGTTCGTCCGGGCGGTAGGCGACGACGAGCAGCAGGGGGAGTTGTTCGGCGCGGGGCGCGAAGGCGGCGAGCCAGCTCAGTGATTCGGCGTCGGCCCAGTGCGCGTCGTCCAGGAGGAGCACCATGGGGGCGCGCTGTACGGCGAGGTGGGTGAGCACCCAGTCGAGTCCGGCGCGCAGGCCCTGCTGGTCGGGCGGGGCGCCCTCGGACGGCGCGCACAGGCCGAGCGCGGGGCCGACGATGGCGTACCAACTCCCCAGGGAGGAGCGGAGTTCGGCCTCGGAGTACCGGGCGAGCTGCGGTTGCAGGAGCTGGCGGGCGACGTGGAAGGCGACGCGCTGTTCCTGTTCACCGCCTCGCGCGCTCAGCACGGTGCAGCCCTTGGCCGCGGAGCGCCTGCGGACCTCGCCCAGGAGGGTCGTCTTGCCGATGCCGGCGCGTCCGGCGAAGGCCAGGAGCGCGCCGCGGGAGCGGCCCGGCGGCTCGCCGGGTTCCCGGCGCAGGCCGACCAGATCGCTCAACGCCTCGTCCGCGGCGGAGAGTTCACTCTCCCGCTCGAAGAGCGTCCGACGGCTGCGAAGGCTTCGTTGCCCCATGATCACCCCCTGCCACGATCGCGCGTCCGCGCGGGAGCGGATGCGCACCGTGACCTACAGGCACCTCAGCGTACGCCCCGATCATCCACGGGGCAGCCCGTTCGGACGCTCCTGGTCGGAACCTCTCGCGCGACGGCGGGGCCGCGGGAGGACCGGACGGCGGGCGGCCTCCCGGGCGCGGGGACCCCGGCCGCCGCCCCTTGCTCACTCTGGGGGCGGCAGAGCGGGTTCCGGCGGTCGTCGGTTCAGGTCAGGTCGAACTCCCCCTCGCGGGCCCCCGATACGAACGCCCCCCACTCCGCGGGCGTGAAGATCAGGGAAGGGCTCTGGGGGCGGACACTGTTGCGCATCGCGATGAAACCCTCGACGAAGGCGATCTGGACATCTCCGCGCCCTCGGCTGCTGGACTTCCAGTCGGCGTTGCTGAGGTCCAGCTCCGGCTTGTCCCAGCCCGCGAGCGGGTGCTGCTCGATGGTGCTCTCGGCCACGTCCGTGCTCCTCCCGGTTCGTCGTCCGCGGCCAGCCTAGCGATCGGCCGGTGCCGCGCACAGGCCATGTCGGAGGGACGGTCTCAGGAGGTGGGCGGCGCGGCGCCGACCAGCCACATCGAGAAGAACTGGGATCCGCCTCCGTAGGCGTGGCCGAGCACCCTGCGTGCCCCGTCGACCTGGTGTTCTCCGGCCTGGCCGCGCACCTGGAGGGCCGCTTCGGCGAAGCGGATCATTCCGGAGGCGCCGATCGGGTTGGTGGAGAGGACCCCGCCCGACATGTTGACGGGGAGGTCGCCCTCCAGTTCGGTCACGCCGGACTCGGTGAGCTTCCAGCCCTCGCCCTCGTCGGCGAAGCCGAGGTTCTCCAGCCACATGGGCTCGTACCAGGAGAACGGCACGTACATCTCGACGGCGTCGATGTCGCGGCGGGGGTCCGCGATCCCGGCCTGGCGGTACACGTCGGCCGCGCAGTCCTTTCCGGCCTGCGGGGAGACGAAGTCCTTGCCGGCGAAGAGGGTCGGTTCGCTGCGCATCGCGCCGCCGTGCATCCAGGCGGGCGGACGCGGTGAACGGGCGGTGCCGGCGCGGTCGGTGAGGATCATCGCGCAGGCACCGTCGGAGGAGGGGCAGGTCTCCGAGTAGCGGATCGGGTCCCAGAGCATGGGCGAGGCCTGGACCTTCTCCAGGGTGATGTCGTGCTCGTGCAGGTGCGCGTACGGGTTCTTCAGCGCGTTGCGGCGGTCCTTGTAGGCGACGAGCGAGCCGACGGTGTCGGGTGCGCCGGTGCGCCGCATGTAGGCGCGTACGTGCGGTGCGAAGAAGCCGCCCGCGCCGGCGAGCAGCGGCTGCTGGAAGGGGATGGGCAGGGACAGGCCCCACATCGCGTTGGATTCGGACTGTTTTTCGTAGGCGAGGGTCAGGACGGTTCCATGGACGCGGCCGGCGACGAGGTTGGTGGCGACGAGGGCCGTCGATCCGCCGACGGAGCCCGCCGTGTGCACCCGGAGCATCGGTTTGCCGGTCGCGCCGAGCGCGTCCGCGAGATACAGCTCGGGCATCATGACGCCCTCGAAGAAGTCGGGCGCCTTGCCGATGACGACGGCGTCGATGTCGGCCCACGTCAACTCGGCGTCCGCCAGGGCGCGCTGGGCGGCCTCTCGGACGAGTCCGGCGATGGACACGTCCCGTCGTGCCGCCACGTGCTTGGTCTGGCCGATGCCTACGACGGCCACGGGTTCCTTGCTCATCGGGCGTCCCCCTCGAGTACGGCGACCAGGTTCTGTTGGAGGCAGGGGCCGGAGGTGGCGTGGGCGAGTGCCCGGTCGGACTCCCCGCGGTGGACCCGGGCGGCGGCCTCGCCGATGCGGATGAGTCCGGCCGCCATGATCGGGTTGGCGGCGAGGGCGCCACCCGAGGGGTTGACGCGCACGCTGTCGTCGAGCCGCAGCGCCTTGCGCAGGACGACTTCCTGGGAGGTGAAGGGAGCGTGCAACTCGGCGGTGTCGAAGGGCCGTTCGAAGGCTCCGGCCCGTTCGGCGGCCAGCCGGGTGGACGGGGAGTCGGTCAGGTCGCGTACGCCGAGGGAGTGGGGCTCGATGCGGTGGTCGATGCCCCGGATCCACGCGGGCCGCTCGCACAGGTCGCGGGCCCGGTCCCCCGCGGCGAGGATCACGGCGGCGACGCCGTCGCCGATGGGCGGGCAGTCGCCGGTGCGCAGGGGTCGTACGAGATAGTCGCCCTGTGGCACCGAACCGCGGAGCTGGGCGTGGGAGTTGGCGCTCGCGGAGGCCCGGCTGCGGGCGGCGACGGAGGCGAGTTCCGCCTCGTCGGTCTCGCCCGCGTCGATGAGCGCCCGCGCCTGGAGAGCGGCGAGGGCGACCGGGTCGGGCCACAGCGGGGCCAGGTAGTACGGGTCCAACTGCCTTGTCAGGACGTCGCGTACGGAGCCGGGCGAGGACTTGCCGTAGGAGTAGACGAGCGCGGTGTCGGCGTCGCCGGTGAGCAGCTTCGTCCAGGCCTCGTACAGCGCCCAGGCGCCGTCCATCTCGACGTGCGACTCGGAGATCGGGGGCCAGGCGCCGACGCCGTCGAGTGCCATGGTGAAGGAGAAGGCGCGGCCCGCGAGGTAGTCGGTGGAGCCGGAGCAGGTGAAGTCGATGTCACCGGCCCGCAGGCCCGTCCGGTCGAGGACCTCGTGCAGGACGGGGAGGAGCATCTCCACCTCGGAGAGCTCGTCGGAGGTGCGCCGGTGGTCGCTCTGCGCGAAGGCGACGACGGCGATGTCCCTGGCGGTCCGCATCTACAGCATCTCCTTGTACGTCTCGTAGTCCGCGTCGGGTTCTCCGGTGGGCCGGTAGTGGTCGGGATGGCGGCCGCCCTCGGACCACACGGGCTCCACGCGCAGACCCATGCGGACCTCGTCGTAGGGGATGCCGCCGATCCGGCCGTGCAGCGCGAGTCCGGCGCCGTCGAGCGCGATGTGCGCGTAGACGTAGGGGACTTCGATGTCGAGGTTCTTCGCCTTGATGTTGACGATGCAGTACGTGGTGACGGTGCCGCGCGGGCCGACCTCGACCTGTTCGGAGGTGGCCACCCCGCAGGTGGGACAGGCGCCCTTGGGCGGGACGTACACCTTGTGGCAGGAGGGGCAGCGTTCGCCGACGGTGCGCCGCTCGGCGAGGCCCGCGATGTAGGCGGCCTGGGCGCGGCCCGGCGAGTAGACGTAGTCGAGCCGTGCGGGGGCGACGATCCCGGTCACCATGTCCTCGAACCGGCCGTCGTGGCCCGCGGGTTCGTCCGGTTCCCCGTCGTACGGTTCGAAACAGGCGATGTCCGTGATGGCGCCGGAGCGCTCGCCGGCCCAGCGGACCCGGACGCGCATGCCGGTGCGTACGTCGTCGGGGCCGGGGGCGTCGAGGGCGTGCAGCAGGGCGGTGTCGGCGCCGTCGAGCTTGACCAGGACCCAGGCGAAGGGGGTGCCGAGGGGCTGGCCGCGCCGGGGTTCGTGGTTCCAGGCCCAGGTGGTGACGGTGCCGGTGGGGGCGACCTCGACGAGGTCGGACAGCTCCTCGGCGGTGAAGGGGTCGTACTCGACGGGCGGGACGAGGGTGCGTCCGTCGGCGGTCCGTACGCCGAGGACGACCTGTTCACGCAGGCCCGTGAGGAAGGCGCTCTGCACGGGTCCGAGCGAGCGGGTGAAGGGGAACTCGACGACGAGGGGGGCTTTGAGGACTTCGGGCATCCCGGATCTCTCCTTCCAACGGCCGGTCGTGCCGTGTCCGCGGGGCGGACGGGGCACGTCCGGGGCCGGGCTTGCGGGTCAGGCCCGCCGGTAGACGGGCGGGCGCTTCTCGGCGAAGGCCCGGGAGCCTTCCTTGGCGTCGGCGGTGTCGAACACCGGCCAGCCGCGCCGCAGTTCGGCGGCGAGCCCGTCGGTCTCGGTCAGTTCGGCGGTCTCGTACACGGACGCCTTGACGGCCTCGACGGCGAGCGGACCGCAGGCGTTGATCTGCTCGGCGACGGCGAGCGCCTTCTCCAGCGCCGTCCCGTCGGGCACCACATGACCGATCAGCCCGATGTCCGCGGCCTCCTGGGCGGTGTACGGGCGCCCCGTGAGCAGCATTTCGAGGGCGTGGGTGCGTGGGATCTGGCGTTGCAGCCGCACCGTCGAGCCGCCGATCGGGAAGAGTCCGCGCCTGACCTCGAAGAGCCCGAAGGTCGCGGAGGCCCCTGCGACCCGGATGTCGGTGCCCTGGAGGATCTCCGTGCCGCCCGCGACGCAGTACCCCTCGACGGCCGCGATCACCGGTTTGCGGGGGCGGTGGTGGCGCAGCATGGCCTTCCAGTGCAGATCGGGGTCGGCCTTGAGGCGGTCCCGGTACTGCTCGCCCTCCATGCCCCGGCCGGCCAGGGCCTTGAGGTCCATCCCCGCGCAGAAGGCACCGCCCCCGCCGGTGAGCACGATCGAGCGGATCGCGTCGTCCTCGTCGGCCTCGACCCAGCCGTCGTACAGGCCGACCAGCATCGGCAGCGAGAGCGCGTTCCTGGCCTCGGGCCTGTTGAGCGTGAGCACCAGTGTGGCGCCTTCGCGTTGCACGGTGAGGTGTTCGGTCCCACCCATGGGCGTCCTCCCGTCTCGGATGCGAGAACAGGTTGCAGGAGCCGTCCAGCCAGTACAAGGGTTTTCTGACAGACAGTCAGATTTCTTGTGCCGGGACCCTTCCCACTTGGGTCGGGCTTTGCTCTGATGACCGTCGGGTCCGGGGCGGACACGCCCTGGCGGCACTCGGCCACGGACGTGCACGGTCAGGAGGAACGGTGGAGTACAACCTTGCCGACCTGTTCGAGTCGGTCGTCGACGTGGTCCCGGACCGCGAGGCGATGGTCTACGTCGATCTCCCGGGCACGGGCGCCGAGCGCCGTCTGACGTACGCGGAGCTGGACGCGGCCGCGAACCGTGTGGCGCACCATCTGATCGACAGCGGGATCCGCCCCGGCGAGCACCTCGGCCTCCATCTGTACAACGGCGTCGAGTACCTGCAGACGGTGCTGGCCTGCCTGAAGGCGCGGATCGTGCCGGTCAACGTCAACTACCGCTACGTCGAGGAAGAGTTGGCCTACCTCTACCAGGACGCGGACCTGGTGGCGCTGGTCTTCGACGCGGAGTTCACCGACCGGGTGGCGGCGGCCCGGCCACGGGCGCCGCGGCTGCGGCATCTCGTCCGGGTGGGGGCCGCCGCACCCGGAGCCGGCACGGTGGACGCGGAGGACCCGGCAGGTACCGGAACCACGGTGGACGCGGAGGGCCCGGCAGGCGTCGAAGGCACGGTGGGCATCGTGGACTTCGGGGACGCCGAGGCCGCCGGTTCTCCTCTGCGCGGATTCCCCCCGCGTTCGGCGGACGACCAGTTCATCATCTACACCGGCGGCACGACGGGGATGCCCAAGGGCGTCATGTGGCGGCAGGAGGACCTCTTCTTCGCGGGCCTCGGCGGGGGCGCGCCGACCGGCGATCCGGTGTCCAAGCCGGAGGAGCTCGCCGAGCGCGTCGCGGCCGGCGGTGCCGGGATCACCTTCTTCCCCACTCCCCCGCTGATGCACGGCACTTCGACGCTCACCGCGTTCATCGGCTTCAACTTCGGCCAACGGGTCGTGCTGCACCGCAGGTTCTCACCCGAGGACGTCCTGCGGACGATCGAGAGGGAGAAGGTGACCAGCGTGTCGCTGGTCGGCGACGCGATGCTGCGGCCCCTGATCGACGCGCTGAACGGCCCCCTGAAGGGCACGGACTGTTCCGCCCTGTTCAGCGTCTCCTCGTCCGGCGCGATCATGTCGGACACCGTGCGCGAACAGTTCCAGGCACTCGTCCCGAACGTGATGCTGCTCAACAACTTCGGCTCCTCGGAGTCCGGCTTCAACGGCACCGCGACGGCCGACTCCGGCCCCGAGCGCGGCTTCCGCATCCGCGTCAACGCCCGTACACAGGTGGTGGATCCGGTGACGTACGAGCCGGTCGCGGTGGGCGAGCCAGGACGGGTCGCGCAGCGCGGCCATGTGCCTCTCGGCTACTACAACGACCCGAAGAAGACCGCCGAGACGTTCTTCCGCAAGGGCGACGAACGCTGGGTGCTCCTCGGCGACATGGCCACGGTCGACGAGGAGGGCATCGTCATCGTCCTCGGCCGCGGCTCGCAGTGCATCAACACCGGCGGCGAGAAGGTGTACCCGGAGGAGGTCGAACAGGCCCTGAAGTCGCATCCGGACGTGTACGACGCCCTGGTCGCCGGAGTGCCCGACCCGAAGTGGGGCAGCCACGTGGCGGCCGTCGTACAGGTCCGCGAGGGCGCGCCGCGGCCGTCGCTCGACGACATCCAGACGCACTGCCGCACGCGGCTGGCTGGGTACAAGGTCCCGCGCCAGTTGGTGATCACGAACTCCATCCAGCGTTCGCCGAGCGGCAAGGCCGACTACCGGTGGGCCCGGGAGGTGGCCGTGGCGGCGGACCTGTAACCGCCGGCGGTGTCAGCCGCCTGATCCTCGCGACGTACTCTGTGCGCGGCCGGCCCCTCTTTGAACCGGAGGTGGCCGACGGCCGTATGGGGGATGACGGAAATGCCTCCGTTGCACCAGCACAGGGTTACGCACGGAAGGACTTCGGGTGTCGCACCACACACCTCCTCGTCAACTGCCGGATGCCGACGCGGGTCCGGACCCCGACGCGACGGCGACGGACGGAACCGGCGAGGAGTCCGGGACGGACGAACAGACCGGGGCGCACACGAGTTCCGGGACCGAGGAGCGGGCCGAGGGGGCGGCCGGTGACGAAGCGCGCGGCGCGACAGGAGCCGAGCCCACCGTCCCCCACCCCGCCGACGGCGAGGCGACCGGCCCGCACCCCGCGGCCGACGACGAGCCCGTCGTCCCGCACCCCGCCGTGGCCACCGACGAACCCGCCGTCCCGAAGTCCGCCACCGGCGAAGTCACCGCTGAGCAGCCCGGCGACGCGGAGCCCGTAGGTTCGCGGCCGGCCACTGCCGGCGAGGCCGCCGACATACCGCCCGCCGACGACGGCTCCGCCGGTACGCAGTCTCCCGACGCGGGGCCCACCACCCCGCAGCCGGCCACCGCCGAAGCCACCGGCACACAGCCTGCCGGCAGGCAGGCCCCCAACGCGGAATCCACCAGCCCGCAGCCGCCAACCCCCGAAGCCACCGACGGACACCCCGTCGACCCCGCGTCCGCGGACGAAGCCGAGCCCGACGCGGACGCCGCCTCCGCCGTCCGTCCCGGATGGTTCGGCTGGCGCCGGCGTTACCCGCGGGCCGCTCGTGCCGTGCGGGTGGGCACGACCGTCCTGGCCGGTGCGCTGGTGATCACGATCCTCATCGTGCCCAACCGCCTCGACTGGATGAGCGTGCGGGCGTTCCTCCGTCTCCCGGTCGAAGCCGTCTTTCTCGCGGCCGTCCTGCTCGTCCTGCCGCCGCGGGCGCGGCGGATCACGGCCGGGGTCCTCGGGATGGTCCTCGGGCTGTCCGGCATCCTGAAGTGCCTCGACATGGGTTTCCGCCAGACCCTGGCCCGGCCGTTCGACCTGGTCTTCGACTGGGTTCTGCTGAGCGACGGGGCGGACTGGGTGAAGGACTCGTTCGGGCGCTCGGGCGAGACGCTGGCGGTGGTCGGGGTGATCGTCCTGGTCATCGCCGTGCTCGCCCTGAGCGTGCTCGCGATGATGCGGCTGGCGAACGTCCTGGCCCGGCACCGCACCGGGTCCGTACGCGCCACGCTCGTCCTCGGCGTCGCGTGGGTCGTCTGCTTCACCATGGGCGCACAGACCGGCGGCGTCACGATCGCCACCAAGGGCTACGCCCAGTACCTCTCCAACCGTGTGCAGTACGTCCGCGACGGCCTCGGCGACGCCGACGTCTACAAGAAGCAGATGGCCGTCGACGCCTTCGCCAAAACCCCGTCCGACCAGTTGCTGACCGGGCTGCGCGGCAAGGACGTGATGCTCACGTTCATCGAGAGCTACGGCCGCGTGGCGATCGACGATCCGACGATGGGGCCGGAGCTCGACGCGACCCTCGAGGAGGGCGGCGCGAGGCTCAAGGCGGCGGGCTTCTCGGCGCGCAGCGGCTGGCTCAGGTCGCCGGTGACGGGCGCCGGAAGCTGGCTCGCCCACTCGACGTTCCTGTCCGGCACCTGGGTCAAGAACCAGCAGCGGTACCGGTCCCTGACCACCAGCGACCGCGCCACCCTCACCAGCTACTTCCAGAAGACCGGCGCCTGGCGCACGGTCGGCATCGTCCCCGGCGTACGCAAGGCCTGGCCCGAGGGCAAGTACTTCGGCCTCGACCACATCTACGACTCGACGCACCTCGGCTACCAGGGCCCGTACTTCAGCTGGACCCCGGTGCCGGACCAGTTCAGCCTGGAGTCCTTCCAGAAGCTGGAACACGGCAAGAAGAACCGCGACCCGATCATGGCCGAGATCATCCTCGCCTCCAGCCACAACCCCTGGTCCCCCATCGCCCACACGATCGACTGGAACGACCTCGGGGACGGCAAGATCTTCTACAAGATCAAGAAGGAGGGGACGAACCCCACGGAGGTCTGGAAGAGCTCGAAGCGGGTGCGGACCGAGTACCGCAAGGCCATCCAGTACTCCCTGGACAGCCTGACCCAGTGGATGCAGCGCTACGGCGACGACAACACCGTCCTCGTCTTCCTCGGCGACCACCAGCCCGTCCCGACGGTCACGGGTGGCACCTCCAACAAGGACGTACCCGTCACCATCGTGGCCCGCGACCCGAAGGTGCTGGACCGCATCTCCGACTGGGGCTGGACGGACGGGCTCAAGCCCGCGGCCGACGCGCCGGAATGGGCGATGAACAAGTTCCGCGACCGCTTCATGACCGCGTACGGCTCGAATCCGGGCACGGCGGGCACGGCGGGCTCCATCGCGTCGCACTGACGGTCCCGGGCGGCCGCCACCCCGGTCCGCCCCGGTCCACCCGGGTCCACCCCGGTCCGGACACAGCGGGCCCGCAGCCACAGGGGCTGCGGGCCCGCTGTGCTGTTTCCGGGCGTCCGCGAACCCTGCGGCCACGGAGCCCCGGACCCGGGCACCCGGCCCCGCCCATTGACCCCGGAGGTTCACGAATCTAACCTGTGTTCTCATACATAGACGACGTCTGCATACAGGGATGAGACTCATGGCAGGGTTCAGCGATCCGGACAGCGTGGCCGAGCGGCTGCGGGACGGCATGGCGGGCGGAGTCCTGTCGTTCCCGCTCACGAGCTTCACGGCGGACGGCGACCTCGATGTGGAGTCCTACCGGACCTACCTCACCGCCCAGCTCGCCACGGCCCCGGGCGCGGTGTTCCCCGCCTGCGGGACCGGCGAGTTCAGCGCGCTGGACGAGGACGAGTACCGCGCGGTCGTCGCCGCCACGGTCGAGATCGCGGACGGCCGCATGCCCGTGGTCGCGGGCACCGGCTACGGATGGGCGCAGGCGCTGCGCTTCGCCCGGATCGCCGAGGAGGCCGGCGCGGACGCCCTCCTCGTGCTGCCCCACTATCTCGTCGAGGCCCCCGAGTCCGGCCTGGTCGAGCAGGTGCGCCGGATCGCCGCCGGCACACGGCTGCCGCTCATCGCCTACCAGCGCGGCCCGGTCGCCTTCTCCCCCGAGGGGCTGCGGGCCCTCGCGGCCGTCCCGGGCGTCATCGGGCTCAAGGACGGCCACAGCGACCTCGACCGGCTCCAGCGCCTCACGCTCGCGGCGCCCGACGGCTTCCTGTTCTTCAACGGGGCCGCCACCGCCGAGATCCAGGCCCGCGCGTACGCCGCCGTCGGCGTCCCCGCCTATTCGTCGGCCGTCCACGCCTTCGCTCCCGAGATCGCCGGCGCCTTCTTCACCGCTCTGCGCACCGACGACGAGGCGACCGTGAACAAGCTGCTCCGCGACTTCTACGTCCCGCTCGTCGAACTGCGCGACAAGGTGCCCGGCTACGCCGTGTCCCTCGTCAAGGCCGCCGCCCGGCTGCGGGGCCTTCCCGTCGGCCCGGTGCGCGCGCCGCTCACCGATCCCGGACCGGCCGACCTGGCGGCCCTGGAGCGGATCCTCGACACCGGACTGACCCTGGCCGGAGCCGTGCGCCGACTCGTCTGAAGCAGGCGAGGGACGGCCCGGCGGGGCACGGGGCGGACCGACCCTCGGCCGCGCCCACCGTCGTCATCCTGGAATCCCTGGCACAGGTCAGCCATCGCCCCTCGTACACAAGGAATGTGATGAAGCGTCAGCAACCGACGATCACCGAGTTCTCCGTCTACCCCGTCGCCGGACGGGACTGCATGGAGCTGAACCTGTCGGGCGCCCACGGTCCCTGGTTCACGCGCAATGTCGTGGTCCTCAAGGACTCCGAGGGGCGGACCGGGCTCGGCGAGGTGCCGGGCGGGGACAAGATCACCCGGACGCTGCGCGACGCCGGGGACCTGGTCCTCGGCACCAAGGTGGGCGACTACCAGCGCGTGCTGCGCGAGATCGGGGACCGGTTCGGCGACCGTGACGCGGGCGGCCGCGGCGCCCAGACCTTCGACCTGCGCACGACCGTCCACGCCGTCACCGCCGTCGAGTCGGCCCTCCTCGACCTGCTAGGACAGCACCTCGACGTGCCCGTCGCCGCCCTCCTCGGGGACGGGCAGCAGCGTGACCGGGTACGGGTGCTCGGCTACCTCTTCTTCGTCGGCGACCCGGACCGCACGGATCTGCCGTACGTTCGCGAGCGCGACGCGGACGTGGACTGGTACCGCCTGCGGCACGAGGAGGCACTGACGCCCGGCGCGATCGTCCGGCAGGCCGAGGCCGCCCACACGCTCTACGGATTCCGGGACTTCAAGCTCAAGGGCGGTGTCCTGGAAGGCGCCGAGGAGGTCAGGGCCGTACGCGCGCTCAAGGACCGCTTCCCCGGGGCCCGCGTCACGCTCGACCCCAATGGCGCCTGGTCGCTGCGCGAGGCGATCGAGCTGTGCGGGCCCCTGGTCGGCACGCTCGCCTACGCCGAGGACCCCTGCGGTGCCGAGGACGGCTACTCGGGACGGGAGATCCTGGCCGAGTTCCGCCGGGCGACGGGACTGCCGACGGCGACCAACATGATCGCCACGGACTGGCGGCAGCTCACCCACGCCCTGACGCTCCAGTCGGTCTCGATCCCGCTCGCCGACCCGCATTTCTGGACCATGCGGGGCTCGGTGCGTGTGGCCCAGCTCTGCAACGCGATGGGCCTGACCTGGGGCTGCCACTCGAACAACCACTTCGACATCTCGCTCGCCATGGTCACCCACTGCGGAGCCGCGGCGCCGGGCCCGTACAACGCGCTCGACACGCACTGGATCTGGCAGGAGGGTCTGGAACGGCTCACGGTCGACCCGCCGCGCATCGTCGACGGCGAGATCGCGGTGCCGAACGCACCCGGCCTCGGCGTCGAGCTGGACATGGACCGGCTGCTGGCGGCGCACGAGCTCTACCTGAAGGAGGCCCTCGGCGCCCGGGACGACGCCGTCGCCATGCGCCAACTGGTGCCCGGCTGGGAGTTCGACCCCAAGCGGCCCGCCCTGGTGCGCTGACCGCCGTCCGGCCCCGGACCCGCTCCGCGAAAAGCGCCGCCGACCCCTTGCACTGACGGCGGACACCTGAATTACTGTCCGGAACAGAACGACCGAATGATCGGTCGTCCACTATGGCACGGTTGGCGAGGGAGAGAGCGCGATGGCGGGCTCGACGGACTCGAAGGGCCTGTTCGACGCGGGCGAGCGGCTGGACGCGGAGGCGCTGCGGGCGCTCCAGCTCGAAAGGCTGCGCGCGTCGCTGCGCCACGCCTACGAGAACGTCCCCTTCTACCGGGAGTCCTTCGACAAGGCCGGGCTGCGCCCCGACGACTGCCGCTCGCTCGCCGACCTGGCCCGGTTCCCCTTCACGACGAAGGCGGATCTGCGGGAGAACTACCCGTACGGGATGTTCGCCGTACCGCAGGACCGGATCCGGCGCCTTCACGCGTCGAGCGGGACGACCGGCCGCCCCACGGTCGTCGGCTACACGGAGAACGACCTGTCCATGTGGGCTGACATGGTGGCCCGTTCGATCCGCGCGGCGGGCGGCCGGCCCGGCGACAAGGTCCATATCGCCTACGGCTACGGCCTGTTCACGGGTGGACTCGGTGCCCACTACGGCGCGGAACGGCTCGGCTGTACGGTGATCCCCGCGTCCGGCGGCATGACGGCACGTCAGGTCCAGCTCATCCAGGACCTGAAGCCCGAGATCATCATGGTGACACCCTCGTACATGCTGACCCTCCTCGACGAGTTCGAGCGCCAGGGCGTGGACCCGCGCGGCACCTCGCTGCGGGTCGGCGTGTTCGGGGCCGAGCCGTGGACCGAGGAGATGCGCCGCGAGATCGAGGAGCGGTTCGCGATCGACGCGGTGGACATCTACGGCCTCTCGGAGGTCATCGGCCCCGGCGTCGCCCAGGAGTGCGTGGAGACCAAGGACGGTCTGCACATCTGGGAGGACCACTTCTACCCCGAGGTCGTCGACCCCTTCACCGGTGAGGTGCTGCCGGACGGCGCGGAGGGCGAGCTGGTCTTCACCTCGCTCACCAAGGAGGCCATGCCCGTGATCCGTTACCGGACACGGGACTTGACGCGGCTGCTGCCCGGCACGGCGCGGGTCTTCCGCCGGATGGAGAAGATCACCGGGCGCAGTGACGACATGGTCATCCTGCGCGGGGTCAATCTCTTCCCCACGCAGATCGAGGAGATCGTGCTGCGGACGCCGGGCGTCGCCCCGCACTTCCAGCTCCGGCTGACCCGCGAGGGCCGCCTCGACGCCCTCACCGTACGGGCGGAGGCCCGCTCCGGCGCCACCCCCGAGGCGCGCGAGGCGGCGGCGCGGGCGATCACCGCGGGCATCAAGGACGGGATCGGTGTCTCGGTCACGGTGGAGATCGTCGAACCGGAGACCCTGGAACGGTCGGTGGGCAAGCTGAAGCGGATCGTGGACCTGCGCCCGCGCGCCTGACCGGCCGCGGACAGGGCCGCGGGGACTCCTGACACCCCCGCGGCCCTGTCCGCAAGGGCGCGGTACGGCCGCACCGCCCAGCGAGTCGCTTCAGGACCAGACGCCCGCCCGAACGACCACACCCCCGGGTACAAGAGCCGACAGGGGCGCCCCCGGTGTCCCTAGACCCGCTTGCCGTAGGAGAACAGTGCTGACTCGACCTGGTCGGGCAGGACGCCTCGGGCCCGCGCACTCTCGTGCACCATGGCCAGATAGCGGTCGTACTGGGCTGTGGTCCATCCGTTGTCCGGCCAGTCGGCCCCCACCACGCCCGCGGCCCTGAGGGCCCGTGACACGACGCTGTCCAGGATGACCGGACGGTGGTGCGCCGCAGCGCCCTCGTGCCCGGCGAAGTAGAGCACTTTGGTGAAGAACGCCGGTCCCAGGTAGGGGATGTGCTGGTCGTTGTTGAGGGCGCGGTAGGCAGCGACGGCACCGTGTTCCCGGAGCACAACGAGCGCCTCGTACAGTCGGGCGTCCAGGTCCGCGCGGGTGGAGTGCCGGAAGACGCGTGCGCTGCGCCGGACCGATCGCACCTTGGTTCCGTTCCCCCAGACAAGGGCGGCGACCAGCAGGTGGCGGCGGCCTTCCGCGGTGTCGGCCCGGCGGGCGAGCTCGAACACGGTCCGCCGGTCCACTTGAGGCCAACGGCCTGTCCGTGGGCACTCGTCGAGCGTGGCCGGCCACCACGTGGAGTCCGGGAGCTGAGAAGTCCAGCGGGCCCGGTCGAAAGGGATCGCCTGACCAAGGACCGCCTCACGGTCAGGAAGACAGGCGTCGTCGGGCAGTACAGGCACTCGTGCTCCTTGCTCGCACCCGAGGACGGGCGCATTGCCACGCGGTGAGCGGGACGTACTGGCGGGCAGCCGCTGAACGCTCCCCCGGTGTCAAGCCCGAGGGTGTGCCTGTGCAGCCCGCCCGATTCGACCCCAGCGCCCGACCACGACGCAACCGGGTTCCCCGCGCACGCCGTCCGTGAACAGAGCGTCGCCGTCCCTGCCGTCAGGGCATCGGCACGCCGGAGGCCCCGCCGGAGCGGGGCCTCCGCTACGCGGTCAGGCGCGATGACCGTGGACAGGGGTCCTCAGGTCACGTCGACGTAGTCGCCGGAGGAGTTGCTGGCACCAGTGGTGGTGTTGCCGCCGTAGCTCCAGCGCCAGGTGCCGTCCTGGGAGGCCGTCACAGTGGTCTTCAGGGAGCCGGTACTGCTCGCGGTCACCGTCTTGACGGTGGAGTAGGTGCTGGAGCCGGTGGGCTTGAACTGCAGCTTCACCAGTCGGCCGCCGTAGTTGTCGTAGCGGTGCCGACTCCAGTCGGCGTGCTGAACGGTGCCGGTGACGGTGATCGGCTTGCCCTTGGCGACCGGTTCCGGGGACGCGTTCGCGTTCTGGATGCGCGAGGCACGCTGCAGGCGGACCGTCGCGGAGAGGAGGTCGGTGTCGTAACCGCCGTTCTTCTTGATGCCCGTGCCGAGGGTCTTCCACACGGCGGCGTCGCTGTTGACGAGGTGGCCGCCGTTGCCGCCCGGCATGCCGTCCGGGTCGATCGTCATCGTCTCGTCGCAGTCGCGGAAGGTGTAGCCCCCCGCGGAGGACGTCCGGCAGCTCCACCGGGTCGTGGAGATCGCGAGCAGGTACTTGGTGGACCCGTTGCTGCGGTACGCCTCGGCCCACCAGCTGTCGAGCGACACGTTGCTCTTCACCGTGTACGTCAACGGGACCTCGACCTCGGCACTGGTACCGACGACGATGGGCTTGCCGTTGTTGATGACCACGTTCGAGAACGAGATGTCGTTCTCGGCGGCGTGCGCGGCCGGCGCCGTGAGCCCCAAGCCCACCAGCGCCGTCCCCCCGGCCATCGCGGCGGCGGCCACGCGCCGCACGGTCGGTCTGTGCCGCTGCATCGCGGCAGATCTTGCAGTGATCAATCCCCACCCCTGAGTCGAGAATCCGAGCGGCGGGTCGACTGCCCGCCGCCGGAACTCTAGATCATCAAGGGACCGCACCCGGCGCCGCTCCGCGCCGGTGGCAGGCACGCCGACCGAGCGCCCGCCCGTGCCGTCAACAGCCCATCTGACTCGAGGCCGGGCCGAACCGGTCCCGCAGTTCCCGCTTGAGGATCTTCCCGCTGGCGTTGCGCGGAAGCTCGTCCACGAACAGGACCCGCTTGGGTGCCTTGAAGTGGGGGAGCTTCTCGCGTGCGTGGGCGATCAGTTCGTCCTCGGTGACCTCACCCCGGGGGACGACGACCGCGGTGACGGCCTCGATCCAGCGCTCGTCGGGCAGCCCGACGACGGCGACCTCGGCGACCCCCTCATGGGTGTACAGGGCGTCCTCGACCTGGCGTGAAGCGACCAGGACGCCACCGGAGTTGATGACGTCCTTCACCCGGTCCACCACGGTGAAGTATCCGTGGGCGTCGCGCACGGCGAGGTCACCAGAGTGGAACCAGCCGTCGCGGAACGCCTCGGCGGTCTCCTCGGGCTTGTCCCAGTAGCCCTCGCACAACTGCGGTGAACGGTAGACGACTTCACCCGGTGTCCCGTCCGGCACGTCCTTGCCGTCCTCGTCGACGACCCGTGCGTCCACGAACAGCACCGGGGTTCCGCACGAGTCCATCCGGCCCTTGTGCTCGTCGGGTCCGAGGACGGTGGCGAGAGGACCGATCTCGCTCTGGCCGAAGCAGTTGTAGAAGGCCAGTTTCGGCAGCCGTTCGCGCAGCCGTTCCAGGACGGGGACCGGCATGATCGACGCTCCGTAGTACGCCTTGCGCAGGCCGCTCAGGTCGCGTTCGGCGAAGTCGGGACGGTTCGACAGCCCGATCCACACCGTGGGCGGGGCGAACAGGCTGTCCGCGCGGCCCGCCTCGATCAGGTCGAAGATCTGTCCGCCGTCCGGCGCGTCGAGGATCGTGTTCGAGGCGCCGATCGCGAGGTAGGGCAGCAGGAACACATGCATCTGCGCCGAGTGGTAGAGCGGCAGCGAGTGCACCGGCAGGTCCCCGGCGCTCAGATCGAGGGCGGTGATCGCGCTCAGGTACTCGTGCACCAGGGCGCGGTGCGTCATCATCGCGCCCTTGGGCAGCGCGGTGGTGCCCGAGGTGTAGAGGAGCTGCACGAGCGTGTCGCCGCGGGGCTCGTCACCGTCGTACGGGCGTGCCGCCTCCAGTCGTACGAGGAGCGCGTCGTCGGCGTCGCGCAGCGGCAGGGTCCGTACGCCCTCCGGAAGCCGGCCGGCGAGGTCGGGGTCGGTCAGGACCAGGGCGCATCCCGACTGGCCGACGATGTAGGCGAGGTCGTCACCGGTCAGGTTCTGGTTCACGGGCACATGGACGAGTCCCGCGCGTGCGCAGGCGAGGAAGCCGATCAGATAGGCGTCCGAGTTGTGGCCGTAGGCGCCCACGCGGTCCCCGGGGGCCAGCCCCTCGTCCAGGAGGACGGTCGCCGCGCGGGAGACGGCCTCGTCGAGTTCCGCGTACGTCCAGGAGCGCTCCCGGTAGTCGACGGCGCGCCGCGCCGGTGTGCGCCGGGCACTGCGCCGCAGCACCCCGTCAACCGTACTGCCGTGTCCAGGCGTCATGTCACGTGATCCTCGGTCCACGGGAGGGGGAGGTCAAGTCACCGCACGCGAGCCGGACGGAAGGCGGGCAGGAGCCGGACGGACACTCCGACGGCGCACTACCCGTTGGTACGCTCAACCGCCCCTTCCCTCAATGATGTTGGGAGGCACGATGCGCACCCGTAAAAGACGGTTACTCGTCACGGCCGTCGCTCTGTTGACCGCCGCGACCACGCTGCCCGCGGCCGCGGCCGAGCGGCACGCCGGACAGGAACATCCCTCGCACGGCGGCCTGTCGGCCGTGATCCGCTACACCGAGTACGGCATTCCGCACATCGTCGCCAAGGACTACGCGAACCTCGGCTTCGGCACCGGCTGGGCCCAGGCCGCCGACCAGGTGTGCACCCTGGCCGACGGGTTCGTGACCCTGCGCGGCGAGCGGTCCCGCTGGTTCGGGTCCGCCGCGGCACCGGACGGCTCGCTCTCCTCGGCGTCCACGAACCTCTCCAGCGACCTGTACTACCGCGGAGTGCGAGAGGCCGGCACGGTCGAGAAACTGCTCGCCGAGCCCGCGCCGCGGGGACCCAGCGTCGACGTCAAGGACCTGATGCGGGGCTGGGCGGCCGGTTACAACGCGTGGCTGGCGCAGAACCGCGTCACCGATCCGGCGTGCCGGGGAGCCGACTGGGTCCGCCCGGTGACCCAGGTGGACGTCGCCGCGCGCGGGTTCGCGCTGGCCGTGCTCGGCGGCCAGGTGCGCGGAGCCGACGGCATCACGGCCGCGCAGCCACCGACGACGGGGACGGCAGCGGGTACGGCGGCGACCTCCGGAACGGCGACGGCGGCAGGCACCGGTGAGCCCGACGTGAAGCGCACCGCCGCGGCCGCGCGCGAGTTGTTCGACACCGCCGACATGGGATCGAACGCGGTGGCCTTCAGCGGTGCCTCGACCGCGAACGGCCGTGGTCTGCTGCTCGGCAATCCGCACTATCCCTGGCAGGGCGGGCGCCGCTTCTGGCAGGTTCAGCAGACGATCCCCGGCAAGCTGAACGTCCAGGGCGGCGCCCTGCTCGGCACGGCGACGGTGTCCATCGGTCACACGGCCCGGATCGCCTGGAGCCACACCGTCGCGACGGGCGTCACACTCAATCTCCATCAGCTCACGCTCGATCCGGCCGATCCGACGGCGTATCTGGTGGACGGCAGGCCGGAGCGGATGACGCGGCGCAGCGTCACCGTCGACGTGCGGGACGGCACACCGGTGACGCGCACCCAGTGGTGGACCCGGTACGGCCCCGTCGTCACCTCCCTCGGCGCCCAGGTGCCGCTGCCGTGGACGGCCACGACGGCGTACGCGCTCAACGACCCGAACGCGGCCAATCTCCGTGCCCCGGACACCGCGCTGGGCTTCAGCAGGGCCCGTGACACGACGGGCGTCCTCGCGGCGCTCACACGGACCCAGGGCCTGCCGTGGGTGAACACGATCGCCTCCGATTCCGGCGGCCACACCCTCTTCACCCAGTCACAGGTGCTCCCGCGCATCACCGACGAGCTGGTCCAGCGCTGCTCGACGCCGCTGGGCCGGGCCCTGTACCCGTCGTCCGGGGTCGCCGTGCTGGACGGGTCGCGCGGCGACTGCGCCCTCGGCAGTGATCCCGACGCCGTGCAGCCCGGCATCTTCGGTCCGGCGAAGATGCCGGTGCTGAAGGACGCGCCGTACGCGGAGAACTCCAACGACAGTGCCTGGCTGGCCAATGCGGACCGGCCGCTGACCGGGTACGAGCGGGTGTTCGGCACGATCGGCACGCAACGCTCGATGCGTACGCGTGGCGCCGTCGAGGACGTGGCCTCGATGGCCGCGCGGGGGCGGCTGACCGTGCGCGATCTCCAGGCGCAGCAGTTCGCCGACCGGGTGCCCGCGGGTGATCTCGTGGCGGCCGACGCGGCGCGCGCCTGTGCCGCGCGGCCGGGCGGCACGGCGACGGGCTCCGACGGCAAAGCCGTCGACGTGAGCGGGGCGTGCGGTGTGCTGCGGGCCTGGGACCGTTCGATGGACACCGGAAGCCGGGGCGCGCTGCTCTTCGACCGCTTCTGGCGGAAGCTGACGGCCACGGTGCCGGCGGCGCGGCTCTGGAAGGTCCCGTTCTCGGCGGCCGATCCGGTCCGCACCCCGAACACCCTCGACACCTCCGTACCGGGCTTCGCGACGGCGCTGGCCGATACGGTGACGGAGCTGCGGGCAGCGGGAATCGCCCTCGACGCGCGGCTGAGCACCGGCCAGTTCGTCGTACGGAACGGCCGGCGCATCCCCGTACCGGGCGGCACGGAGTCCCTCGGGGTGTGGAACAAGGTGGAGATGCCGTGGAACCCGGCGGCCGGCGGCTACACGGAGGTCACGACGGGGTCCTCGTACATCCAGGCCGTCGGCTGGGACGGCGGCCGGTGTCCGGTCGCCCGCACCCTGCTGACGTACTCCCAGTCCTCGAATCCGAACTCGCCGCACTTCAGCGATCAGACGCGGCTGTTCTCGGGCGAGCGGTGGGTGACGTCCCGGTTCTGCGAGAAGGACATCCTGGCGTCGCCGGGGCTCCGGGTGGTCAGGGTGAGCGCCCACCGCTGACCTCGGGCGGTGGTTGACGGCGCGCGGTGCCCGGATCCGTTCCGGGCGCCGCCCTCGGCCGGGTCACAGAGTACGGGGGCGGCCATCCCCGTCGGGGGGGCGTAGCCGAAGAGTGTGCAGCTTTCG
>NZ_JBHYXD010000003.1:67830-115886 GCF_042751995.1 Streptomyces sp. NPDC059371
TTTTAAACGCCCCTGGGTCGGGGCGCCGCGCGCGGCCGGGTCACATCGTCCGGGTGCGGCCCTCCCAGTAGGGGTCGCGGAGCCGTCGCTTGTACAGCTTTCCGTTGGGGTCGCGGGGCATGGCGGCGATGAAGTCGACGCTCTTGGGCCGTTTGTAGCCGGCGAGTCGCCGCTCGCAGTGGGCGAGGATGTCGGCGGCGAGCGCCGGTCCGGCCTCGTGGCCGGGCGCGGCCTCGACCACGGCCTTGACCTCCTCGCCCCAGTCGTCGTGCGGGATGCCGAAGGCGGCCGCGTCGGCGACGGCGGGGTGGGAGAGCAGCGCCGCCTCGATCTCGGCGGGGTAGATGTTGACGCCGCCCGAGATGATCATGTCGATCTTGCGGTCGCGGAGGAAGAGATACCCGTCCTCGTCGAGCAGGCCGAGGTCGCCGACGGTGAAGAAGTCCCCGATGCGGTTCTTGCGCGTCTTGGTCTCGTCCTTGTGGTACGAGAATCCGCCCGTGCTCATCTTCATGTAGACGGTGCCGAGTTCGCCGGGCGGCAGCCGGTTGCCTTCGTCGTCGAAGACGGCCAGTTCGCTGATGGGCCAGGCCTTGCCGACGGTGCCGGGCTTCTTCAGCCAGTCCTCGGCGGTCGCGAAGGCGCCGCCGCCCTCGCTGGCCGCGTAGTACTCCTCGACGCTCTCCCCCCACCAGGCGATCATGGCCCGTTTCACATGGTCGGGGCACGGGGCCGCGCCATGGATGGCGTGCCGCATGGAGGTGACGTCGTAGCGGGCCCTCACCTCGTCGGGGAGGGCCAGCAGCCGGTGGAACTGGGTCGGCACCATATGGGTGTGGGTGCACCGGTGGGCGTCGATGACCCGCAGCGTCTCCTCGGGTGTCCACTTGTCCATCAGGACCAGCCGGTGGCCGATGTGCAGGGACGCGCCCGCGAACTGGAGGACCGCGGTGTGGTAGAGCGGCGAGCAGACGAGGTGCACGTTGTCGTCGAACGGCCGGATGCCGAAGATGGCGAGGAAGCCGCCGAGATACGACTCCTCGGGGAGCTTGCCGGGCAGCGGGCGCCGGATGCCGCGCGGGCGGCCGGTGGTGCCCGAGGTGTAGTTCATGACCCAGCCGAGGGTGCGGTCCCCGGGCACGGAGCCGGGCTGCCCGTCGAGGAGTTCGGTGTACGCCCTGAAGCCCTCGATCGCGCCGACGGCGTACCGCTGTGCCGGGGGGAGCTTCGCCTCGTCGGCGGCGCCCCGGGCGGCGTCGGCGAACCGTTCGTGGGCGATGAGGACCTTGGCTCCCGAGTCGGAGACGATCCAGGCGATCTCGGGGCCCACGAGGTGGTGGTTGACGGGGACGAGGTAGAGGCCCGCCTGCGAGGCGGCGAGGTAGGCGACGAGGAACTCGACGCCGTTGGGCAGGACGACCGCGAAGGAGTCGCCGCGTTCGAGACCGGCGGCGCGCAGTCCGTGGACGAGGCGGTTGGCCGCCTCGTGCAGCCGCCCGGCGGTCCACTCCTCGCCGGTGGGGGTGATCAGGACGACGCGCCCGGGGTCGGCGGCGGCCTGGGCCCAGAAGCCGTTGGGTGAGGTGGTCATGCTTGTTCCCCCCTGCCCGCGATGCGGTTGATGCGGTCGACGGTTCGCTCGAAGCCCCGGGTCAGGTCGTCGAAGACCTCCTGGACGGAGCGTTCACTGTTCATCCGGCCCACGATCTGGCCGACCGGTGTGCCGAGCAGCGGCTCCACCTCGTACTTCTGGATGCGGGAGACGGCGTCGGCGACCAGGAGTCCCTGGAGCGGCATGGGGAGCGTGCCGGGCCCGTCCGGGTCGTCCCAGGCGTCGGTCCACTCGGTGCGCAGCTGGCGGGCGGGCTTGCCGGTCAGGGCGCGGGAGCGGACGGTGTCGCCGGAGCCGGCCGCGAGCAGTTTGCGGGTGACGGCCGGGGAGTGCATGTCGGCCTCCGTCACGGTCAGCCAGACCGAGCCGAGCCACACCCCTTGGGCGCCGAGGCTCAGTGCGGCGGCCACCTGCTCTCCGCTGCCGATGCCGCCCGCCGCCAGGACGGGCAACGGGCCCACGGCGTCGACGACTTCGGGCGTGAGCACCATCGAGGCGATCTCCCCGGTGTGTCCGCCCGCCTCGTAGCCCTGGGCGACGACGATGTCGATGCCGGCCTCGGCGTGCTTGCGCGCGTGCCGGGCGCTGCCCGCGAGGGCCGCGACGAGCACCCCGCGCTCGTGGGCACGCCGGACGATGTCGGCGGGCGGTGAACCCAGCGCGTTGGCCAGGAG
This sequence comes from Streptomyces sp. NPDC059371, assembly GCF_042751995.1. NCBI lineage: Bacteria > Bacillati > Actinomycetota > Actinomycetes > Kitasatosporales > Streptomycetaceae > Streptomyces > Streptomyces sp. NPDC059371. Next base: position 70,117 of record NZ_JBHYXD010000003.1, read on the forward strand.
CTTGATCGGGTAGTCGAAGGCGACGTCGAGCTGGCCGCGGGCGACCTGTTCCATCCAGCCGGTGATGCGCCAGCCGGACGCCTCGCCCGCGGCGAGTTCGGGGACGCCGTACTTGGCGAGGGTGTCCGCGACGAACTGACGGTGCCCCTCGGGGATCATCGCCTCGACGTCGGCCTCGCTGACGCCCTCGACCTTCTTGGCGGGCATGACGACGTCCAGGCCGTAGGGCATGCCGTCGACGTTCGCCTCGATCCAGTCGAGGTCGCGCTCCAGGTCGGTGGGGGCGGTGTAGCGGACCGCGCCGAGCACACCGAACCCGCCCGCACGGCTGATGGCCGCGGCGACGGCGGGAAACGGCGTGAAGCCGAAAATGGCGTGCTCGACTCCCAGTTCCTTGCTCAGCTCCGTCTGCATGGGCGCAGGATGCCGCAGACGTCCGGACGAGGGAAGACCTTTTCTGATACTCCGTCAGATGCCATGGCGCCTCCCGGGAAGGGTTGACACGCCCACCCGTGACGGGAAAGTTCACTCGGCACGGCAGACCCGGAAAGATACTTTCAGGCGACGCGAGTGAGAGGCTTCCGATGAGCGAAGGCGTCAAGGACCCGGCGAACGGCACACAGGACGGAGCGGGCGGTGGACCGACCCGCCGTCAGTGGGGCAGCAGCGTACTGGCGATGGGCGGGGCGCTGGCCCTCGCCCCCTTCCCCGCGGGACCGGCGGCGGCCTCGGCGGGGGCTTCGGCGGGGGCTTCGGCGGGGGAAGGCCACCGCATGCTGAGGCACGGCACACCCCGGCAGGCCGGACTGCTCGCCGGCCATCTGCGTCAACTCGTCGCGGACGCCCAGGTGTTCCTCGGCCCCTCACCCCGACACCCCTGGTACGCCGGTGCCGTCCTGCTCGCGGGCCGGGGCGGCACCGTGGCCCTGCACGAGCCGATCGGCATGGCCGTTCGCTACGCGGCGTACGACGAGAAGACCGACACCGGCATCGAGTTCCCCGCCGAACAGCAGATCCCGGTGTCCGGGGACACGGTCTACGACCTCGCCTCCGTGTCCAAGCTGTTCACCTCCATCCTCGCGGTGCAGCAACTGGAACGCGAGGCGCTGGAACTGGAGGCCACCGTCGCCTCGTACCTCCCGGAGTTCGCGGGCGGCGGCAAGCAGAGTGTGACCATCCGTCAACTGCTCACCCACACCTCCGGGTTCCGCTCCTGGATCCCGCTGTACAAGGCTCCGACGCGCGAGGGAAAGCTCCAGCTCATCTGGGACGAGAAGCTCGCCACCGCGCCCGGCACCGCGTACCTGTACTCCGACCTGAACCTGATCTCGCTCCAGCTCGTCCTGGAGAGGATCACCGGCCGGACCCTCGACACCCTGCTGCGCGACGAGATCACCGGCCCCCTCGGCATGGACCGCACCCGCTACAACCCGCCCGCCTCCTGGAAGCCGCGGATCGCCGCCACCGAGGACGCGCGGCTCCCGTGGTCGGGACTGGACCGCGGGCTCGTGTGGGGCGAGGTCCACGACGAGAACGCGTACTCCCTGGGCGGGGTCGCCGGTCACGCCGGGGTCTTCTCCAGCGCCTGGGACCTGGCGGTCCTCGGGCGCACCCTCCTGAACGGCGGCGCGTACGGCAAGGCGCGCATCCTGCGGCCGGAATCGGTGGACCTGATGTTCACCGACTACAACACCGCCTTCCCCGGCGACGAACACGGCCTCGGCTTCGAGCTCTACCAGCATTGGTACATGGGCGCGATGGCGACACCGCGCACCGCCGGGCACACCGGCTTCACCGGCACGTCGCTCGTCCTGGACCCGACGACCGACTCCTTCCTGATCGTCCTCGGCAACTCCGTCCACCCCGTGCGCACATGGCGATCCGGCTCCGCTCCCCGGGTCGCCGCCGGGAACAACCTCGCGCGAGCCGTCGCGGTGCGTCCGGCGCACGGCCGTACGTCCTGGTTCTCCGGGACGGCGAACACGACCACGGCGACCCTGACACTGCCCGCGCTCGACACCACCGCCGGTCCCGCCCGGCTTCGCTGCGCGCTGTGGTGGGACACCGAACCCGGATCGGACACGCTGTTCCTGGAAGCCTCCGCCGACGGCGGCGCGACCTGGGAGCCGGTCCCCTTCACGACCCGGCGGCGAACCGAGGACCCGCAGGACCATCCGGCGGGCACGGCCACCGGATGGTCGGGACGCGCCTGGCACCGGCTCGGCGCCGACCTGCCGGACTCGGCCGCGCTCACGCTGCGCTGGCGCTACACGACCGACCGGCTGTACGTCGGCCGCGGCGCCTACGTCGACGGGCTGCGGGTCGAGTCCGGCGACCGCGCCCTCTTCGACGAGTCACGCCCCGCGGACACCGGGCGGATCGCGGCGGTGGGGTGGGTGCCGTCCGAGGACTGACGGCAGCACGGGGGCGCACACACCCGAGGGAGGTGCGCCCGCTCCCGGCGGGAGCACGCGCTCTCCCCGGGGGGCGCCCCTTCCTGGCCGGAGAGCGCCCCCCTCCTGGCCGGGGGCGCCCTCTCCTGGCCGGGGGCGCGCGCTCCTCGCAGGGGCGCCTTGATGGCGGGCCCTCGGTCTAGCCCTTCTGGTCCGGTGACTCCAGTACGGCCTTCGCGGCGTTGTGGCCCGGGACCCCGCTCACCCCGCCGCCGCGCACCGCGCCCGCCCCGCACAGCATCACGTTGGCGTGCCGGGTCTCCACGCCCCAGCGGCCCGTGTCCTCCTGGACGTAGGGGAAGGCGAGGTCGCGGTGGAAGATGTTGCCGCCCGGCAACCGCAGGTCCCGCTCCAGGTCGAGCGGGGTCTTCGCCTCGATGCACGGCCGCCCGTCCGCGTCGGTGGCCAGACAGTCGGCGAGCGGCTCGGCGAGGTGCGCGTCGAGCTGCGCCAGGGTCGACTTCAGCAACTCCTCGCGTACGGCGTCGTTGTCCCGCTCGAACAGCCGGGCGGGCGTGTGGAGGCCGAAGAGGGTGAGGGTCTGGTAGCCCCGCTCGACGAGGTCCTTGCCGAGGATGCTGGGGTCGGTGAGCGAGTGGCAGTAGATCTCGGAGGGCGGGGCGGTGGGCAGTTCACCGGCCGCGGCCTGCGCGTGGGCGGCCGCCAGTTGCTCGTACCCCTCCGCGACGTGGAAGGTCCCGGAGAACGCCTCGCGCGGGTCGACGGAGGTGTCGCGGAGCCTGGGCAGCCGCTTGAGCAGCATGTTCACCTTGAGCTGCGCGCCCTCCGCGGGGGCCGGCGGCTCGTCTCCGGTGAGGTGGGCGAGCTCCTGCGGCGAGGCGTTCACCAGCACGTGCCGGGCGGCGACGACACCCTCGCCGTCGGCCGTGCGATAGGTGACCTCGGCGGAGTGGCCGTCCGTGTCGATCCGCAGCACCTCGTGGCCGGTCTCGATCACGGCACCCGCCGCGCGGGCCGCGCCCGTGATCGCGTCGGTGAGGGCGCCCATTCCGCCGACGGGCACGTCCCAGGCCCCGGTGCCGCCGCCGATCACGTGGTAGAGGAAGCAGCGGTTCTGCCGCAGCGACGGGTCGTGGGCGTCGGCGAAGGTGCCGATGAGCGCGTCGGTGAGCACGACGCCGCGCACGAGGTCGTCGGCGAAGTACTCCTCGACGGCCGTACCGACCGGTTCCTCGAAGAGGATCCTCCAGGCGTCCTCGTCGTCGACGCGCGCCCTCAGCTCCTCGCGGGTGGGCAGCGGTTCGGTGAGCGTCGGGAAGACACGCTGGGCCACACGGCCGGTCATCCCGTAGAAGCGCTGCCACGCCTCGTACTCGCGCTCGGAACCGGTCAGCTTGGCGAACGCCTCGCGGGTGCGCCGCTCGCCGCCGCCGACGAGCAGCCCGGTGGGCCGTCCGTCGCGCTCCACGGGCGTGTACGAGGAGACGGTCCGGCCCCGGACCCGGAAGTCGAGGCCCAGGTCCCGCACGATCTTCCGGGGCAGCAGGCTCACCAGGTACGAGTAGCGCGACAGCCTCGCGTCGACCCCGGCGAACGGCCGGGTGGACACGGCGGCGCCCCCGGTGTTCCCCAGTCGCTCCAGCACCAGCACGGACCGTCCGGCCCGTGCCAGATAGGCGGCGGCGACCAGTCCGTTGTGGCCTCCGCCGACGATCACGGCGTCATATCCCTCGTGTACAGGCATGCCTCTTCGTAGCACGTGATGATCTACGGCGGCCAGGGGTGCGCGGCAAGCGGCGGCACCCGTACGGATCGGTCCGTCAGCCGCCCCGGCGGGTGTTGAGGCGGGCGGCCTGGCGGGTGAGATGGTCGCGCTCGGCCAGGTCGGGCGCCTTGCGCGCGGCCTCCGCGTACAGCCGTGCCGCCCTCGTCAGATCCCCGTCGCGCTCGTGGAGGTACGCGGCCACCGCGGTGTGGCGGGGCAGCGAGTCGTCCAGCTCCGCGAGCGCGGCGAGTCCGGCGCGCGGCCCGTCGGCCTCGCCGACGGCCACCGCGCGGTTGAGCCGGACGACGGGGCTGTCGGTCAGGCGCGCGAGTTCGTCGTACCACTCGACGATCTGGATCCAGTCGGTCTCCTCGGCGACGGGGGCGTCGGCGTGGAGTGCGGCGATGGCGGCCTGGGCCTGGAACTCGCCCAGCCGGTCGCGGGCGAGGGCCGCCTGGAGGATCGCGACGCCCTCGGCGATCGCCCTGGTGTCCCACAGGCCGCGGTCCTGCTCGGCCAGCGGCACCAGGCTGCCGTCGGGCGCGGTCCGGGCGGCGCGCCGGGCGTGGTGGAGCAGCATGAGGGCGAGCAGGCCGGCCACCTCGGGGTGGTCGGCCTGGGCCGCGAGCTGCCGGGTGAGCCGGATGGCCTCGGCGACGAGGTCGACATCGCCGGAGTAGCCCTCGTTGAAGACCAGGTACAGGACGCGCAGCACGGTGGCGACGTCACCGTGCCGGTCGAGCCTTCCCCGAGCTCTCGGCTCCGCTCGAGCAGGGGATACCCCAACGCCGGCCACGGTGCGCTTGGCGCGGCTGATGCGCTGCGCCATGGTCGCCTCGGGCACCAGGTAGGCCTGGGCGATCTGACGGGTGGTGAGCCCGCCGACGGCCCGCAGGGTGAGCGCGACGGCGGACGACGGTGTCAGCGACGGGTGGGCGCACAGGAAGTAGAGCTGGAGCGTGTCGTCCACCGAGGTCGCGGGTCCGGCCGCCGGTTCCTCCTCGACGAGGTCCTCGCGCCGGCGACGGGCGGCGTCCGCCCGGGTCGCGTCGAGGAACCGGCGCCAGGCCACGGTGACCAGCCAGCCCTTGGGGTCACGCGGCCGGTCGGCCGGCCAGACGCGGACGGCCTCGACGAGCGCGTCCTGCACGGCGTCCTCGGCCGCCGCGAAGTCTGCTCCGCGGCGGACGAGGACGGCGAGCACGCCCGGAGTGAGGCTCCGGAGCAGGGCCTCGTCCATGGGTGAGGTCACTCCGTGACCGTGGGGTGGGCGGTCAGGAACGGGCGCACCTCGAGCCACTCGTGGATCGGCTCGCCGCCCGCACCGGGGGCGGCCGACAGTTCCCCGGCCAGCTCGACGGCGCGCTCGTGGCTGTCGACGTCGATCACCATCCAGCCGGCGATGAGGTCCTTGGTCTCGGCGAACGGGCCGTCGGTGACCGGCGGGCGGCCCTCGCCGTCGTACCGGACCCACTGGCCCTCGGGGGCGAGCGCCTGACCGTCGACGAACTCACCGGTCTTCTCCAGCCGGGCCGCGAAATCGTTCATGTACTGGATGTGGTCGGTGATCTCCTCCGGCTTCCACTGGTCCATGGGTACGTCGTTGACCGCGGCCGGGGCGCCCCGGTAGTGCTTGAGCAGCAGGTACTTGGCCATGGTGATCTCCTCGGTACGAGTGCGACCCATTGTGGTCGCCTTCACTGCTGGGACGGAGCGGGCCACGGGTTCTCGACATCACCGGCCGAAATTTTTTCCCTCGTCGAGAATCTTGTGCGGAATCTCGTGGAGAACCGCAGGTCGCGTGCCTTCCGACGGGCCGCCGTCGCACCCGGCCGGGCGGTCAGCGCCCCTGGGCCGCGCGCCGCTGACGCAGGGCGGCCACCCTGCGGTACAGCTCCGCCGCCTCCCGTCCCTGGCCGAGCTGCTCCAGGCAGTGCGCCTCGTCGGTGCGGCTCGCGAGGGTGTCGGGGTGGTCGGCCCCGAGCACCCGTTCACGGGCGGCCGCGACACGCCGGTACTCGGTGAGGGCGTCGGCCCAGCGCCCGAGCCAGCCGAGCCCGACGGCGACCTCGCGGCGGCTGACGAGGGTGTCGGGGTGGTCGGCCCCGAGGGCGCGCTCGCGGATGACGCACACGTCACGGGACTCGGCGAGGGCCTCTTCCCAGCGGCCGAGGCGGCCGAGGTTCACACCGAGCCCGTGCCGGGCGCGCAGGGTCTCGGGGTGGGTGGGGCCCTGCGCGCGGATGCGGTCGCCGACGAGCGAGCGGTACAGCTCCAGCGCCTGGACGCTGCGGCCGAGTCTGCCCAGGCAGATGCCCACCTCGTAGCGGGCGGCGAGCGTGTCCGGATGGTCGGGTCCGAGCGCCCCCACACGCGTCGCGGCCACCTCCTGATACGTGTGCAGCGCCTCGGGCCAGCGTCCCAACTGACCGAGTACGTAGGCGACTTCATAACGCGTGACGAGGGTGTCCGGGTGGGCCGGGCCGAGCACCCGGGCGCGGGCCACGGCGACCTCGGCCGCCATGCGGTACGCGTCCTCCAGGCGTCCGAGTCTGCTGAGGTTGAAGGCGAGATTGTGGCGGCAGCGCAGGGTGTCCGGGTGGTCGGGGCCCATCGCGCGCTGCCGGGCGGCGAGGACCGACGTATAGGCCTGGTGCGCCTCGAAGTGGCGGCCCAACTGGCCGAGCACGTAGGCCATTTCCTGTCGCGCGGCCAGGGTGTCGGGGTGGTCGACGCCGAGCACCCGCTCTCTGGCCTGGGCGACACGCGCGTACTCGCCGAGTGCTTCGCCGGGGCGTCCGGTGCGACTGAGGGTGAAGCCGACCTCGTACCGGCTGGCGAGCGTGTCCGGGTGGTCGGGCCCGAGCAGCCGCTCCCGTTCGGCGGCGACCGAACGGTGGATCTCGCCCGCCTCGGTCCACCGGCCGAGGCGTCCGAGGCTCAGACCGGAGTTGTGGCGGCTCACCAGGGCGGTGATCGCCTCCGCCGCGGGAGCGGGCCTTTCGCCGTGACCGGGGAGGGGCGGAACGGCGGTGGAGGGGCGGGTGGTCCACTCTCCGGTGAGACCGGCGGACGCGTCGGGCGGGGTGCCGCGCCATCCCGCTCCGGTGGCCTTGTGGCCGGTCGTCATGCCCTGGGTCCAGGACGGCAGCCGGGGCGCGCGGGAGGGCGGCTGCTCGGGCCGGGACGGGAACCGCGGTGCCGCGGAGTGCCGTTCGGCTCCGGAGCGCGGCGGGGCCGGGGCGACCACCGTCGGCACGTACATCGGCGTGGTGCGCCCGGCGGTGATGCGACGGGCGAGTTCACCGGCGTCCGACGGGCGCTGTTCGGGCTGCTTGGCGAGCAGGTCGAGGATGATCCGCTCCAGGTACTCGGGGATGTCGGCCCGGTGGCTGCGCGGCGGCTCGGGCACGGTGTCGCGGTGGCCGACGAGGATGGCCCAGGCGTCGCCGAGGTCGAACGGCGGGGCTCCGGTGGCGATCTCGTAGAGCACGCACCCGAAGGAGTAGAGGTCGCTGCGCTGGTCGACCTCCGCGCCGCTGATCTGTTCCGGCGACATGTAGTGCGGGGTTCCCATGGCGACGCCGGTGCCGGTGAGCCGCGAGGTGAACCCGATGTCGTGGCCGAGGCGGGCGATGCCGAAGTCGCAGATCTTCACGGTGCCGTCGGTCAGCCGCATGATGTTCGCCGGCTTCAAGTCACGGTGCACGATGCTCTGCTGGTGGGTGTAGGCGAGCGCGGCGGTCACCTGGTCGGCGATGTCGACGATGTCGTCGACCGCGAGCGGACGAGACCGGTTGTCCTCCAGGAGTTGGCCGAGGTTGTGTCCCTCCAGCAGTTCCATGACCAGGTACAGCACCCCGTCGGACTCGCCGAAGTCGTGGACGACGGTCACACCGCGGTGCTGAAGGGACGCGGCGACTCTGGCCTCGCGCCGGAACCGCTCGCGCAGGACACGGGCGAAGGACGGATCGTGGTGCGGGCCGAGCGGCTTGAGGCACTTGACGGCCACCTGGCGGCCCAGTGATTCGTCCCGCGCCCGCCACACCTCGCCCATACCGCCGCGCCCGATCGGATCGAGGAGCCGGTACCGGCCCTGGATCAGCCTGCTCTCCGCCATCTCCTGAGATCGCCCCCGTCATGCTCGGCCCCGAAGCCGCCCCCGGCCACGTCCAGTATGACGAGCGATCAGCCGACTTTGTACGGCGTCGAAGGCGAGCCGGGGCCGAGCCGTGACACGGCCGGGAGAATGTCTCCGGCCGGGAGTCTCCGGCGCGGCCGCGCGGGGACACAGCGCGCCGTGGTGCCCATGACACCCCGCGCCGGATCACGGCGACGGGCACTCGGTGCGGGGCTGCCGCGCACCGCGTGGGCGCACGACGACAGAACAGGGTGCGCCGACCCGGCGCACACGCCTCCGGAGTGATTGTGCTGATCACGTGATGCACGTCGCCTGACCGTTGTGGAATGGATCCCGGGCGCCAACGCGGCACGAACTGTGCCGGAGGTGCACTGTGTGGCGGCCTGCCGGAGCGGCGAAGCCGGGCTGAAATCTCAAGGCATGATCACGAGTTGCGTCGTGGCGTTCAGGCTCCGGGGCCGGGGGTGTCCGGCGTCTTGCCTGCTTCCGTCTGCTCCTTGACACGCATCACCTCTCGGGCGGTTCCCACCAGGAAACCTGCCGCGAGTAATCCGATCACCACAGAACCCTGTCGAATCCCGTCGGCTTCGGATCCGTCCAGACGGCCGGCGTGACGGACCTCGGTGGGGTCCGACGGGTTGTAGACGATGGGTACGTGGCCTCCGGGCTTCGCGTCGTTTCCCGAGCCGTCTCCGACGTCGATATGCGCTCGTACCGTGCTGGACGGTGTACTGAAGCGCACGGCCAAGGAGTTCGCCCGGCCTTCCTCCGACCGGCCGGCAATGGCGACTACGGTCGCTTCGGTCCTCTGCCCGTGCTCCCGGAGGTTCCGCAGTATCTGGTCCTCCTGGCCGGCTTTCCATCCCATGAATCCGGCCACGGTGCCGAACATCAGGAAACCCACAGCAGTGCCCCGGGCTCCGGCCCAGCGGGGGTCCCGCAGCGGCGATGGCACACCAGGCCTGGAGACCAGCCCCGCCGCGAGGCGGCCCGGCGGGGGAATTCGGCCGGCCCAACGACGAGCCCAGCCCCACCGGCGTAACAGCAGGCTCGCGACGGCGCCCGCTGCGGACAGCGCCAGCGCGCCGCCGAAAACCTGGTTCCAGGTCAGCTCGAACGGATCGAATGCGAGCCACACCACGAAGGCCGCGACGCCTGCCAGCGAGGCCCACCCCTTGAGGAAGCGGTACTTCCCCCGGCTGTCGCTCTGTACGGACCCGCGCTCACTCATCTGCGCCTCCTCGCCCCGTTACGAGCTATGACGCACCGGTCGCCGCCGAGGTTGTAGGGGTAGCCGGCTCTGTGTCCGAGGCTCCGCGTTCCTGCCCGGAGGATGTGTTCGTTTCCGGGCTTGGCCTGCGGCAATGGACCAAGATCCCGTCCACGCCTCGTCAACAGACCTCGACATGGAGCGGCTTCGGGCTGCATCCGCCTGCACATACGCGCGGTTGGGGTGACCGGACCCGGAGCGGCGGGAGGCTCAGCGGGGCCGGTGGGCGGACTGGTGGCCGGGCCTTGGCTTCGAGGTCAGCCGTCCAGGCGGGCGATGTCCCGCCGCGGGTCGACCAGCAGGAAGGAGGCGATGGCGCCGAGGGCCAGGAGCAGCCCGGACGACTGGACGGCGCTCTGATATCCGGCGGTGCCCCGCGCGTCGACAAGGGCTCCGACGACGGCGGGCGCGGCGAGTCCGGCCGCGGTGACCACCGCGTTCATGGTGCCCAGGGCGCCGCCCGCGCGGGACGGCGGGGCGAGTTCGGCGACGGTGGTCGCGGCGATCGTCGCGTACGAGCCGCCGAGGCCGAAGCCGAGGGCGACCAGGACGGTCGTCGCCGTCCTGCCGTCGGCGAACGGCAGGGCCAGACAGCAGGCGGCACCGAGGGTGAGAAGCCCGCCGCCCACCCATCCACGGGCGCGGCGGCTGCCGATGCCGCGGCGCATCAGCCACCCGGTGACGCCCGCCTGGCCCAGCAGGGCGAGCGCCCCGACGAGCCAGGGGGCGATCACGACGGTGCCCGCCTCGTCGGCCGCGTATCCGAGGGCGTTGCGCAGATAGGAGGGCAGCCAGACCAGCATCAGGGCCACGCACCAGTAGCTGGTGAAGTAGGCGAGGGTGACGCCGATCCAGGTTCGGCTGGCGAAGATCTTCCGGTAGGGAGCGTCCGCCCGCGTCGGCACCGGCAGGACGGCCGCATCCGCACCGAGTTCCGTGCGTACCCTCCTACCGCCGTCCGCACCGACGTCTGTACCCACGTGCGCACCGACGTCCGCACCGACGTCCGTACCAATGCCCGCGCCGACCTCTGTACCGACGGAATGTCTGCCGTCGGCGCCGAGGGCCGCCCAGGCCACGGCCCACACCAGTCCCGCGGCGGCGAGGACCCACAGGGCGGCCCGCCATCCGTGGTGCTGGATCACCCAGGACAGTCCGGGCGCGGAGACGATCACACCGAGGGTGACGCCCAGGGTGACCAGCGCACCGGGCAGGTTGCGCCGCTCGTCCGGGAACCACGCGAGTGTGGCCTTCTGGGCCACGGGGAACGCGGGCCCTTCCGCCGCGCCGAGGAACATCCGCGAGGCGACGAGGACCGCGAGGCCGCCGCCGAACGCGGCCGGGACCTGGGCCACCGACCACAGGACGGCCATCACGAGGATGAGCGTCTTCGTGGACAGCCGGTCGGCCGCGAGTCCGACGGCCACCGCCGCCACGGAGAAGAGCAGGAAGAACGCGCTGTTGGCGAGCCCGAACTGAGTGGCACTCAGATCGAGGTCGGCGCGGATCTCGTCGGCGGCCAGACCCAGCACGGACTTGTCCGCGAAGTTGACCATCATGAAGACGACGAGCAGCGCGGTCACCGTCCAGGCGCGGGTGCCGCCGCCGGTGGCCGGGGAGGTCCCGGCCGACGGCCGGTGCACGGTGGGTACCGCGGTCATGGTTGCTCCTGTCGGAGAGGGACGACGGCCTTGCGCGGCAGGCCTGTCGAGGTGGTGCGGGCCGGACCGGGTTCAGGACAGCGGGACGCCCGCGATGGCGATGCGCTCCATGACGCGGCGCCGCGGGTAGTAGTCGTTGATCGCGTAGTGCTGGGTGGCGATGTTGTCCCAGACGGCGATCGAGTCGGGCTCCCAGTGGAAGCGGACCTGGTACTCGGGAATGCGCGCCTGGAGCACGAGGATGTCGAGCAGCTCGCGGCTCTCCGCCTCCGTCAGGCCCTGAATGCGGGTGGTGAAGGGCTCGTTGACGTACAGGGTCCTGCGACCGCTGCGTGGGTGGCGCACCGCGACGGGGTGCTCGGCGCGCGGCCACAACTCGCGGAAGGCGGCCTTCTGTTCGTCGTTCATGAGCGCGCCCCAACTGGGTTCCCAGTCGTGGACGGCGGTGAGGTGCTCGATGCGCTCCTTCATGCCGCCGGGCAGGTTGTCGTAGGCGGCACCCATGTCAGCCCACAGGGTGTCGCCGCCCGCGGCGGGAACCTCGACGGCGCGCAGCACGGAGCCGAGTGCCGGGTTGGTCATGAAGGAGTGGTCGCTGTGCCAGATGTTCTTGTTGCCGGCGGCCTTCGCGTCCTTGGCGAGGCGGGACACACCGGCGGTCTCCGTCTTCGGGAAGAAGGGGTTCGGCTCCGGGGAGCCCCAGACGGCGGAGAGCGCGAGCTGATGTTCGGCGGTGAAGCCCGTCTGGTTCCGGAAGAAGATCACCTTCCACTCCAGCAGCGCCTGCCGCAGCTCCTCGGCGAGCTCGTCGTCGATCGGCCGGGTCAGGTCGACTCCGCCCAGCACGGCGCCGAAGTGCGGGGTGAGCGGGTCGATCTCCAGGCGCTCGTAGGCGGCGGGCTCGGCACCGGGGGCGAGCCGTTCCAGGACGCGGCTTCCGTAGTACATGAGCGGCTTGTCCAGTACGGGCTTCGGGCGCTCGACGGGACTGGTCACGACAGGGCGCACGGGGGTTCCTCCCGACGCTGAAACCATATACGTAACCGGCAGTATCGATATTGAGTGGCGACGGGGCAAGGGGGTGCGGCGCGTGGATTTCGAGGCCTCCGCCGGCCGGGAACGCCTGGAAGGCATGCCGAGGGCACGCGGGAGGGGCGGGCGGCCGGTCGATGCAAGGGCGGGTAGCCAGTCGGCGCACGGGCGGGCGGCCTCGGCGTCCGGGAGAAGCCGGGTCAGCCGTCCACGTCCGGCGTCAGGGCCGGACGGCCACCGCTCGGGCGATACGGGCGGGACGGCATCGGCCTCCGAGAAAAGCCGGGTCGATCGTCCGGCGTCAGGGACGGACAGTCGCCGCTCCGGCGATACGGGCGGGCCGGCCTCGGCCTCCGAGAAAAGCCGGGTCCACGTCCGGCGTCAGGGCCGGACGGCCACCGCTCTGGCGATCATGTCCACCATCGAGTCGACGAGCGCCTCGTCCGGCAGTTGCTGTTCCCCGACCATCCGGAAGACAAGCGAGGCCGCGACCAGGGTCGAGGCGTCCGCCAGATCGACGTCGGGACGTACCTCGCCCCGGGCGACACCGCGTTCCAGCAGGTGCCGCGTCTGGCTCATCACCCGCGCCGTGTAGGCCCGGTAGGCGGCGGGCTCCGCACCCGCCTCGGCGGAGGCCCCGATCACCCCGGCGAGCAGACGGGCGACACCGGGCTGCCGGTACGCCTCCATGCGCGCGGTCAGAACCGCCCGCAGCTCCGTACGGAAGTCACCCATGTCCGGCACGCTCAGCGACCCGATCCGCGACTCGGCGGCGGCGATGACGAGGTCCTGCTTGGTGGGCCAGCGCCGGTACATCGCCGGCTTGCTGACCCCGGCGCGAGCCGCGACGGCGTCCATGGTGAGCGCGCCCATACCGCTCTCCGTGACCAGGGCCACGACGGCGTCCAGCACCGCCGTGGTGACGTGCTCCTGCCGCGGGCGCCCCGGCCCCCGCCGTACGCCCTCCACCCGCTGTTCCGCCATGCCGCGACCCTAGTCGACGCAGCCGAACCGGTTCTCCCGACGCTCCTCGGCGGACGGACGGACCCTGGCAAGAAGTTCTGAATGATGGTTCACTTCTTTCATGGCGTACCGCAAGACCCCTTCCGAGATCCGCCGGCTGGAAGCCGCCAGAGAGAACCTGATCGCCTGCGCCACCTCGGTCGTCGCCGAGGTGGGCTGGGCCCAGACGTCGGTGACCGCGGTCGCCGACTCGGCCGGGATCTCGGCCGGCTCGGTGTACCAGCACTTCCCGTCCAAGGCGGCCCTCGCCGTGGAGGTGTTCCGGCGCGCCGCCGGCCGTGAGGTGGAGGTGCTCGGCGAGGTACTGGACGGCGAGGGCGACCCCGTCGAACGGCTCGCCCTCGGAATCGAGGTGTTCGCGCGCCGGGCCCTGGAGAACCGCGGCCTGGCCTACGCCCTGCTCGCGGCCCCGGCCGAGGCCGCGGTGGGCGCCGAGCGCCTCGAATTCCGGCGCCGCTACCGCGCGTTGTTCGCCGAGGTGGTGCGTCAGGGGATGGCGGCGGGTCTGCTGCCCGCGCAGAACGGCGAGATCACCGCCGCGGCGCTCACCGGCGCGATCGGTGAGGTGCTCGTGGACCCGCTCGGCGCCCCGGCCGAGCGGAATCCCGACGAACTCCTCGCGGAAATCACCGCCATGGCCCTGCGGTGCGCGGGCGCTCCTGCCCGCTCTTCCCCGCTCCTCCCCGCCGACCGCACACCGGAGGTTCCCTCATGACCGCGACCACCACGGCACACAGCCGTCCCACCGCCGTGACGCACGAAGTGACCAACCAGGCACCGCCGTTGACGGGTCACGATGTCGCGGCCGACCCCGTGCTGCTCGAAGGCGTGAACCGCGAGGGGGCTTCCTGGCACCTCGAAGACCTCCACCGGTTCGGCCGGTACGTCGGCAGCGCGGAGGCGCAGACCTGGGCGGACCAGGCCAACCGTCATGAGCCGGAACTGCGTACCCACGACCGCTACGGCCATCGGGTGGACGAGGTCGAGTTCCACCCCGCGTACCACTCGCTGATGGACGCCTCGGTGAGCGCGGGTCTCGCGGGCGCCGCGTGGGCCGACGACCGTTCCGGCGCCCATGTCGCGCGGGCCGCGGGCTTCATGCTGGCCACGATGCTGGAGCCGGGCCATCTGTGCCCCGTCTCGATGACGTACGCGGTGGTTCCCGCCCTGCGCCACTCCCCCGAACTCGCCAAGGTCTACGAGCCCCTGCTCACCAGCCGCGTCTACGAACCCGGGCTGCGCACCCCGGCCGAGAAGCCGGGCCTGCTCGCCGGGATGGGCATGACCGAGAAACAGGGCGGCAGCGACGTACGCGCGAACACCACCACCGCGACCGAGCAGAGTGACGGAACGTGGCGGCTGCGCGGCCACAAGTGGTTCACGAGCGCCCCGATGAACGACCTGTTCCTCGTCCTCGCGCAGGCGCCAAGCGGGCTGTCCTGCTTCCTGGTCCCGCGCGTGCTGCCCGACGGCAGCCGCAACACGTTCCGCGTCCAGCGGCTGAAGGACAAGCTCGGCAACCGCTCGAACGCCAGCAGCGAGCCCGAGTTCGACGACACCGTGGCCTGGCTCGTCGGCAGCGAGGGCAAGGGCGTGCGCACCATCATCGAGATGGTGACCATGACCCGCCTGGACTGTGTGCTCGGCTCCGCCGCCGGTACCCGCGCGGCCCTCGCCCAGGCCGCCCATCACGCGCGCCACCGTTCCGCGTTCGGCGCCAAGCTGATCGACCAACCGCTCATGCGCAACGTACTCGCCGATCTGGCACTGGAGTCGGAGGCCGCCACCACCCTCGCCCTGCGGCTGGCCGGCGCCGCGGACCGGGCCCAGCGCGGGGACGGCGGGGAGCGCGCCTTCCTGCGTCTGGCCACGGCCGTCGGCAAGTACTGGGTGTGCAAGCGCCAGCCCGCCGCGGTCGCCGAAGCCCTCGAATGCCTCGGCGGCAACGGCTACGACGAGGCGTCCGGCATGCCCCGGCTGTACCGCGAGGCCCCGCTCAACAGCATCTGGGAGGGCTCCGGCAACGTCAGCGCCCTCGACATGCTGCGCGCCCTCACGCGTGAGCCCGACTCGCTGGAGGCGTTCCACGCGGAGATCGAGGCGGCGACCGGCGCCGACCCCCGATTCGACGCCGCCTGGCGGGAGTTGCGGGGCGAACTCGTCCTCACGGAGGACGCGACCCTGCGAGCCCGCCGGGTCGCCGAACGCGCCGCCCTCGTCCTCCAGGCTTCCCTGCTCGTCCGCCACGCACCGCCCGCGGTGTCCGACGCCTTCTGCGCGTCACGGCTGGCCGGCGACCGGGGCCTGGCCTTCGGAACCCTGCCGCCGGGTACGGACTTCGCGGGGGTGCTGGAACGGCTCCCGGCCTGACGGCCACCGGGGCCGACGACGGCATCGGCGGCTACCAGGGCCCGGCGACGGGAGTGGTCGTCGGGCTCAAAGCTGGGGTGGTACGTCACCGCCGAGGAGCGTGATCAACTGGGCCAGGCGCGCGTCCAGTTCGCGGCCGACTTCGGCGATCTGCGGATTTTCGTAGCTGTCGAACAACAAGCTGGGCTGGTCGACAGCGAGTTTGGTGTCGCCGTCCGGATCGGCGTAGATCAACGAGGGAAGCGGTGCGTGCAGCACGGCCGACGCGTCCTCCCGGAACGCCGATTCGGCGACGACGTGATTGCCCATCAGGTACTGGGTGGCCTTCCAGAGGGACTGAGAGCCGGCCATGAGGGCGCAGACGTCGCTGCGGTAATAGCGCATGAACCCGTGGGGGGCGTTGATCTCGGCAAGTTCGAGCGTGGCCTTCCACGAGCCCAATTGGTAGAAGCGAGGGAGATCGGCCTCGGGGACGAGGGTCTCGAACTGCTCACAGGCCGCGTCGTACGGACGCGGCAGCGTCACGACAAGCCTCCGCGCGGGGTGATCGAAGGAGGTGCTGGCGGTGGTCATGGCCGTACCTGTTCGTCGTTGGAGCGGATGAGCTCAACACCGTGGACGTCGACCGTGATGGAGGGAAAGTTGAGGTTGACGCTGTTGTCGGGGTTACGGCGGAACATTCGTCGTCGCGTCGGCATGACCAGCCCGTCGAAATTCTGGTGGTGGCTGGTGTAATGGCCGACGAGGAAGCTGTTGTTGACTTCGGCGACGTAGTCCATGCGACGCTGCATACCGAACGCGTCATAGTAGAAAACCGAGTTCGGGCTGTGCGTGGCGATGTCGGCCGGGAAGCGCACCTGCAGGCGCCGCCACGTCTGGCCGGCCTCGTGCCACGGCTCTATCTCGTGGGCCCGCACGCCCGGGTAGGTGAAGAGAAACGGGCTGGTGAAGTAGTTCCAGCAGGCGTAGCCCAAGAAGTAGCCGAGGTGCGGAGCGTCCCAATCGGTGTTCCGTAGCATTCCCTTGAAGGCGGCGCGGGCGGGTGCGAGTGTCTCCACCGGTTCGCCGTCGAGAGTTTGCACGGTGACGCTGTCGGTCGCCGCATCGAAGATCATCTGCCACTCGGGGCGGGTGAACGGGGTGAACACGATGTGTTCTCTGGCCGTGTCGATCGTCAGAACCTGATCGAAGCTTGTCCCCGGCGGCCAGCCCTTCATCCCCCAGACAGGGCCGTCGATGGAGACATCGGCCTTCAAGGCACCTACCGAGTCCCAGAGTTCTCTACCGCCGGCAGTGGCGATAGCCAGATCGAGGAGTTCAGTACTCATGGCCTGGGTTCTTTCCCTAGCAAATGCGTACTCTACCTAGTCTCTCGCAGCGCACGAGGCACGCAACTCGACTCCTCGCGGCGCACGAGGCAACGCAATCTGACCTCTCGCGGCGCACGAGGCCACGCAACTCGCCGAACGCACGGCCCGGCCACCCGCACAGCTCATGCCCACGCTGTGCGGGTGTTGAACAGGTCGTGCCGGAGCGACTCCAGCGATCACTCCGTCGATCACTCCGTGCCGGTCGACCGTTTACGGCTGACCACAACGAGTCCCACGCCCGCGACGAGCATTCCGCCGGCGGCGGCAGCCCCGACGAGACCGAGAGGCGTGAGCCCTGTCTCCGCGAGGGCCGGCGTGGGGGACTGCCCGCGGGCGGCGTCGCGAATGAGCTCGGCGATCGCGTCGGGGTGGGAGATCATCACACTGTGGGAGGAGTCGATCTCGACGGTGTGGGAGCCGGCGCGCGTGGCTTCGAAGCGCTCCAGGTCGGGGGCTATGGCCTTGTCGTTGGTCGCGACGGCGGCCCAGGAAGGGATGGTCCGCCACGCGGCGGACGTTGCCTTGTCGGTGAAGGCTGTGGCCGCGATGGGGCGCTGGGCCGCGGCCGCAACCGTTGTGGCCGTCTGCGGGAGGTCCGCGGCGGCGATGGCGTGGAACTTGTCCGGGGCGACGTAGAGATCTGTTCCCTTGGAACCGTCCGCGTTCGCGAAGGGCACTTGCACCAAGGCGGGGTTGAGCTCACTGCCGGGGAATTTGGCGGCGAGTTGGCCGACCGTCTCGCCCTTGTCGGGCATGAAGGCGGAGACATACACGAGCGCCTTGACGTTGGAGTTGCCGGACGCCGCCTCGCTGATCACTGCGCCGCCGTACGAATGGCCGACCAGGACGATGGGGCCTTTGACACTCCGTAGGACGCTGGCGATGTAGGCGGAGTCGGCGGGCAGGCCACGCAGCGGATTGGCCGGAGCGATGACACGGTAGCCGTCGGCCTGAAGGCGTCCAATGACGCCGTTCCACGTGGACGCGTCGACGAACGCTCCGTGTACCAGTACGACGGTCGGTTTGCTCCCGGCAGCGCCAGTACCTTTGTCGGGGGCGGTGGCCCCTCCGTCGGCCACGGCCGGCGCCGCTGCCGACAAGGCCGCCGCGACCACCAGTGTGGCGATGGCTGCGTGTATTCGGCGCGAGTGTGGCCGTACCGCGGGGAACGACGTCATGACTGATCTCCTTCGGAGGACGGGCGGGGCGCTCGCCAGCCTGTCCTCCGTGCACCGCACGCGCATTCGCGGCGAACCACATGAGCGAATCACCTCGTCCGTTCAGGTCATGTCGATGGATTCGCGCTTCAGCGACAGGTGGCCCAGTAGATGTCCGGCACAACAGAGCAACCTGTGATCAGAAGAGACATCTGACCCGGTACGGCGACCCGCGGCCTGCGCTTCCAGGAGGAATCACCGTGAGCCGGTACGGCAACCCCGGCCGGCGCTTGCTCACCAGGGATGACCGCCCAATGCTGGACCTGAGGAGAACACCCAGGCGGACCGCCCGGGTGAGCCGGGCGTGACAGGCGGCCCTTTTCGGCTCCGTCGCCTGTCCGCGCGGCTGTGCCCCGGACCGGTGGCCGCGTAGTGCGACAGGTGCCCGTACGGTCCCACGCTGCCCTCGCGCCATCGGGCGGAAGCGGCCAGGCTGGTCATGAGCCCACTCGGCGTCCATGCCGAGGTGAAGGAGCTGATCACCATGACGAACCTGGCGGGATTCCCTGAGCGCCCGGTCCGGGTGAACGCGCGTATCGACTCGCCACTGTCCCGATGGCTGTGGCTCGTGAAGTGGATCCTCGCCATTCCGCACTACGTGGTGCTGTTCTTCCTCTGGATCGCCTTCACCGTAGTGACCGTGATCGCGTTTTTCGCCATCCTGTTCACCGAGCGCTATCCACGCGGCCTGTTCGACTTCAACCTGGGTGTGCTGCGCTGGAGTTGGCGGGTCTCGTACTACTCGTACGACGCCCTGGGCACCGACCGGTACCCGCCGTTCAGCCTGGGCGAGGAACCGGACTACCCGGCCCGGCTGGACATCGCCTACCCCGAGCGGCTCTCCCGCGGCCTGGTACTGGTCAAGTGGTGGCTCCTGGCCATCCCGCACTACGTGGTCATCGGCTTCTTCCTCGGCGGCGCCCAGTTCGGATGGTGGTCCGGTGGGCTGATCGGCGTGCTGACGATCATCGCGGCCGTGATCCTGGCCTTCACCGAGAAGTATCCGAAGGACCTGTTCGACCTGATCATCGGCCTCAACAGGTGGGTCCTGCGCGTCACCGCCTACGCCACGCTGATGACGGACGCCTACCCGCCGTTCCGCCTGGACCAGGGCGGCTCGGAAACCGTGGCTCCGCAGCAGCGGCCGTGATCACAGTCCGCGCTCCCTTCCCAGCCTGTGACCAAACTCGATAGTTGAAACCAGGTCACGTTCGTGACCTGCACCGATGTCAGTAGCTTGAGCGGCTGGCCGCATGAAATCGGCCAGATGGTTGGAACCCGGCGGCGCGGCCTGTGGACCAACCAACACCGATCGCACCGGGTTGTCGGGCGAGAGTAGATCCTCGGTGCGCTTGCGCGCCGGGACGGGACAAGCGGCCGGGTCGTCCAGCCCTACCCTGGTGAAAATTGGTGGGGGGTGCCCCGCTTCGGGGACGGCTCAGTGACTCGTGGGACGCGGGCGTCCGAGCGCGAACCGGCTCGGTCCGGGCTCTCCGCGTACCAGCGCGGCCGCCAGCTCACCGATGACCGACGCGAACTTGAAGCCGTGCCCGGAGAACCCTCCCAGTACGGTGACCGGGCCCTGCCGGTCGATGACGAAGTCATGGTCGGGGGTGGTGGTGTACAGGCAGGTCACGGCCTCGGGCGCGGTGTGGTCCACGCCGGGGAGCCAGCGCTCGGCGTACGCCGCCAGCTCCCGCAGGATCGCGGTGTCCGGGGTGCGGTCGCGCCGGTCGGGGTCGACGACCGGGCCGACGCCGTGGAAGCCCGCCTTGACGCCGTCGGTGCTGCCGAGTCCGTAGACCCCGTCCGCGGTGAGGCCGTTCATGGGCAGCGCGGCACCCGGGTGGTGAATGTAGCTGGGCCAGGTGAGCGCGTCCGCCGCGGGGAAGTGCGCGGGCTGCTCCTGGGTGACACGCAGCACCGGTACGCCGCCGACCGGCGGAACGGTACCGCCGCCCAGCATTCCGGGCGCCCAGCCGCCTACCGCGACCACGACCGCATCGGCGCGCAGTTCCTCCTCCGTGTCCGTGACCACCCGGACCTCGGCGTCGCCGTGCACCGACAGCCCGGTCACCCGGACGCCGTGCCGGACCTCCGCGCCGTGCGCCCGCGCCGCCTGCTGGAAGGCGGTCACCGCCTCGTCGGCGTGCAGGCGTCCGGCCTCCGGGTGGAAGACCGCACCGGTGTCGGCGCACAGCCCCGGCCAGCGCTCGGCGACCTCCTCCGGGGCCAGCCGCTCGGCAGGGTGTCCGGCGGCGGTCAGGACCTCGTACAGTGCCTCGGTCGTGGCGGCCGGGCCGTGGTCGACGGCTCCGGTGAGGGTGAGCACCTGCCGTCCCGTCTCCTCCTCCAACCGCCGCCACAACGGCAGCGACCGCACGGCGAGACCGACGTAGAAGGGGTCCGCGTAGGCCAGCCGGAAGATCCGCGAGGTGCCGTGCGAGCTGCCCCGGTCGTGGCCGGGCGGGAAGCGCTCCAGCAGGGTGACGCGGTCACCCAGGGCGGCAAGCCGCCACGCGGCGGACGAGCCCATGACCCCGCCACCGATGACGACGACTCGACGAGAAGACACGATGCTCGATCCTTTGGTGAACGATCCGGACCGACCGGGCAACCGGACGCCCCGAGGATTTCCGGTGTGACCTACAACTTTCTATCAGCCGTCAGCCCGGAGCGAACCGGCCGGGTCGCCGCCGCCCGCCCCGGACGTGGCGGGCGGCGCGGGGCGGCTTATAGCCCGCCGGCGTCGGCGAGGCTGGCGGCCTGGTCGACCATGCGGAGCGGGATGCGGGATGCGGGATGCGGGGTGCGCCGTGGGCGTCGTCGAAGGAGGGATGGCCTCGACGTCGACGCCGAACTGTCCGCGGATCGCGTCGAGGAGCACGCCGGCGGCATCGACTTCCAGGCGACGGTCGCCGCGGGCTTCGACGCGGATGGCGCCGAGCATGCAGCGGGCCCCATCCGCATCGACGAGGGCGTCCGCACACCAGCCGTCGCTGACGAGACGCTGATGTGCGCGCCGCGGTACGGCGGCCACCGGGATCGGATGCAGATCAGGCAGCGGAGCGGGCGCGGTGTCGACGGGACCGGTGACGATGTCCGTCAGGCCGACGAGGTCGGTTGCGGCGTGGTCGGTGCAAGCCTCTGCCCGCCCGTCGAAAGGCGATGGGCGGGCAGAGGTGTCAACGATGGTCAGCGGGTACGAACTGACGCTCCGTAGCCATCGGGCTGGCGGATCACTGCCACCTTCTGAGCAGGTGCCGGCCAGGCCTGGATGAGGTACCACTCGGTGACCTCGTCGGGGGCCATGTCTACGGCAGTGTCCCGTCCGCAGACGTGAACACGCAGCCGGTAGTCACCAGGACCGTGGAACGACAGGACGGGGAGTTCTTCGTCCAGGTCGTCCATCATTCCTCGGACCATGAGCGCGCCAGACGTGGAGTGCGCCGAGATCTCCACGATGTCCTGCCAGTCACCGCTGTCGGCTGTCGGCTCGGTTTCATGAAGGGGCACCGTGACATCGACGTCGCCGGTGTGGATTCCCGTCATGACGATGGTGACGCCGTCGGCGACCCGAACGAGTGAGTTGTGACCGCGGTCCAGATCGGGTCCGGTCGGCCCGTCCTCATCGCTGATGTCGAACTGATGGTACTGAACCGGAACTTTTCCACTGCCCCGTTCAATCTCGTCGGTCATCTCGCAGTCTCCTGCCGGGCGATGGCCACCTATTTGATCCACATCCGGCCGCCGTCCTCGTTCCGCGGTCCGTTGATCATGCGTCGACTGAAGGCGCCGCCACCCGTCCTAGCGCCCTGCCAGGTCGATGCGAAGGGGTACTCGTCGCACTGCTTGCCCGCTGGCCGTGGCAGGCTCGAGGGGCATGGCGTGTCCCGGTTTCCCCTGATCTCGCCTCTGTCGGTGAGGCGGGTCAGGTACCGCTCGGTGCCGTGCCTGCCCGGCAGGTTGTTGATGGTCTGCGCGTACTCGATGTGCTCCGCGAGCTCCGGGAACTCCGGGAACTCACCATGCTTCGCGTAGACCATCTCCGGGGTGTACGGCATCACGCACCCCGTCTTGGAGGTGCCCGGAAGGGCGTTGTCGCACCGCACCGGAGGTGTCGGCAAAGAAATTTCGTTGCTGGGCCCAGCCCACCCCGGGTTGGTGAACCGCCACTTCGCAGACGCCTGCCCATCGCCCTTCTGTCCCTTGGGCGACGTCTGGATTGTGGTGTCCAGGAAGAGTCACCTACGGGATTCCGCGCCGAAGCCGCCTGACCACCCGATCCCGAAACCTCCCGGGGCCCGTCGCCTGCGGTTGACCGCCGAACGAGGTCAGTTGACCTGGCCGGCAGGACGCACGATGAGCTGGTTGATGTCCACGCCGCCAGGCTGATTGACGGCGAAGAGGATCGTCTCGGCAACCTGTTCGGCGGTCAGTGCCGGTGCTGCCTCGGGACAGCCGCCACGCTCGTCCCAGAACGGGGTGTCCACCACTCCCGGGGCAACGAGGGTGACGCCGACGCGGTCTTTGGCCACCAAGAGCCGGACGTTCTCGACCAGGGCGTGCGTGGCCCACTTAGTGACGGAGTACAGGTTGCCGGGCGTGTTCCTGGTCCCCGCGACCGAACCGACGATCACGATCCGGCCCTTGGACTCCCTGAGGTACGGGAGTGCCTCACGCACCAGCAGAGCCGGGCCGAGGACGTTGGTGAGAACCATGGCACGCATCGCCTGAGGCTCGTGGTCCTCCAGGGTGCCGGGCAGGGAGAACCCGGCGTTGGCGATCACCGTGTCCAACCGACCCCAGACGCCTGCGACATGACTCACAGCGGAGGCGACATGGTTCTCGTCACTGGCGTCGCCACTAATGGTCAGTAGCCGCTCCCCCGCTCCGGCTGAGGTAGCGAATGCGGCCAGCCGATCGGCATTGCGGCCGGTAATAGCCACGAAGTGACCTTGCTTGAGCAAGGCACGGGCAGCGGCCGCGCCGATTCCGCTCGAACCACCTGTGATCAACGTGACGGGTTCCATGGGGCGGCCTCCTCATTGATGGCGGCATCGACGACGTGTCAGGGCTCAAGGTGTTGATCGGCCGACCGACGCGTGATCCGTGAACCACGCCAAGTTGCCGCCGAGTCTCAGGACGCTGCGGCAGACGAAGCGGCGGTTGTGCGGTCGGTCGGAGGGCATGTCAGTCATGCCGTCGACGATCAACTGCTGAAAGATGACCCCGATGTTACTACTGTTACTACGCCACCGGGGTCCTGTGACCTGTGGTCTTGGCAGGGTGTGTAGTGCCGGTCACGGGCGCTCCCGGGCTTCAACAAAGAAAACTTCTAACCCAACTGGGAGGAGAGAAGGCTCACTTGTCTCACCGGTGCTACCAGCCCACCCTGGGCAGCCGTACGGTGATCCGGCCGACCTGGGTATCAATAAGGGCCGGCCCGAGCACCTGGTCGGCGCGACGGCGGGTCAGCGCCCGCGCCAGGTAGCCACCGAACGACTCGTCGACAAGCAGGAACCGCTCGGATCCGATCTCGGTCTGGACGAAGTCGTCGACCGCCTGAAGCATGTCGTCGGAGCTGGACATGGAGGCGGGCGCGGGCGAGGCTCCCATGCCCGGCGGGTTGGGATAGAGCCTGGTGCTGTCGCTGCACGGCTGGATGCCCGACCACCGCCTGACGCTCGGGTGCCTCGAACCGGTCTTCACTCGGTGGTCAAGCTACGGCAGTCGCAGCGGTCGCCTGCTGTGTCAGACATCGGAGAGGCTGCTGTCGAGCTCTGGCGGTGTCCCTGCCAAGCTTGGGCGAATACCTCCGGTCGGTCGGCGTTCCGGTGCCGTCATCGACGCGTCAACATGACAACTGTCCATTCGGAGCCGTGAATCAGCCTCGGTAGGAGACTCCCGACCGTCCGAAATCGGCGACTGACGGCGCGCCCGTCAAGGCCATGACTTCCTCGAACTCGTCAATTAGCAGCCGTAGGACGCCCGCGACTCCCTTGGCACCGGAATGCGACAACCCCCACAGAGCCGGACGTCCGATCATGACCGCGTCCGCGCCCATGCACAGGGCCTTGGCCACGTCTGCGCCGTGTCGGATCCCCCCGTCAAGGATGACCTGGCATCTCCCTCCCGCAGCGTCCACCACCTCGGTGAGGCACTCCGGAGCGCTCTTGGCGAAATCGAGCTGTCGGCCGCCATGATTGGAGACGACCAGCCCCGAAACGCCGTTCTTGACCGCCAGTTCGGCGTCCTCGCCCGTCAGCACACCCTTCAGCACCACCGGCAGAGACGTCACTCCGCGCAGCCAGGCAAGGTCCTCCCAGGTGATCGAGGCGTCGAACTGCTCCCTCGAGTGCCGTGTGACAGCCGATTGCCCGTTCAGGCTCCGGTGGGAAGCGGCCATGACTTCCGGAGAGATGTTGACCGCTCGCACATCAGGCGGCACCACGAACTCGTTATGGGCATCGCGCGGGCGGAACGCGACTCTGGGTGCGTCGACGGTCAGCACCAGCGCCCGATAGCCGGCGGACTCGGCCCGGCGGATCAGATCCGTCATCGCCCCGCGGTCCTTGAGCCAGTAGAGCTGGAGCCACAAGTGGCCGCTGGCCGCGGCGGCGATGTCCTCAAGAGTCCGACTGGCGAACATACTCACCGTGAACAGCACGCCCGCGGCGCCCGCGGCACGCGCCGTTGCCACCTCGCCCTCAGGGTGGGCGAGCCGATGGTAGGCCATGGGAGCGATACCCAATGGAGCCGCCAACTCGGTGCCCAGTAGCGCGGTTGAGGAGTCGCAGCGAGAGACGTCGACGAGGCAGCGCGGCCGCAACTGAATCCGGTCCAAGGCTTCCCGGCCCGCCGTCAGCATCGACTCGGTGCCGCTGCCGCCTGCGAGGAAGTCCCAGACCGGTTTCGGCAGCCGCTCCTTGGCCGCAGCCTCGTAAGCGTCCAGATTCGGCACCTTCTATTCTCCATTCTCCGTGCGGTGGGCGGGTCGCCGGCGCGCATGTGCCGTTGGGCCCAGTACTACAGCCGGACTTCCGCGTTTCCGCAGGTCGGGTACGCCGCCAGAAGGCCGCATAACTGACGCATCATCAGTACGAGCCGGCTGTGCCGGTTGTCTGCGCGGTGATGAAGTCGGCCAACCTCGCGACGCCCTCGGTGATCTCTTGCGGGCTCTGTGAGCTGCACGACAAACGCAACTGATGAGTGCCGCCGCCGTCCAGATGGAAGTCGCGCATCGGGGTCCACAGCACCCCGAAGCACCGCGCGGAGAGCTCGAGAGCCCGGTGGTCGGCAACGAAAGGGACGTCGACGACGACGAAGAAGCCGCCGTCGGGACGGTTCCAGCGGACTCCGGCCTCAGCCCGGCGCGCCGCGGGGAAGTGCCGCTCCAACTCGTCGAGCAGCGTGTCCATGTTGGTGCGGTAGTGAGCGACAGCGTGAGAGTTCGCGGTGCGAAGCCGACAGTCGCTTTCGACCAGCAGCCCGCCGATGACGGCCTGACTGATGGCCGAGGTATTCACCGTGGTCATGCTCTTGATCTTCGACAGTTCGTCCGTGAGCATCGTGCGCCTGCCGTTTGGGCCTACGACCTCCTGGTCGGCGATGATGTAGCCCACACGGGCTCCAGGAAGCGCGGTCTTGGCGAAGGAGCCCAGGAGTATCACACGGCGGCTGTGGTCGAGGGCCTTCAGCGTCGGGCGGGCTGATCCGGTTCGGACGAAGAACCCGTAGGGGTCGTCCTCCAGGACAAGCAAGTCTTCGTCAGCGGCCAACTCGAGCAGACGCCTCCGCGCCGCCGGACTCATGCTCGCTCCCGAGGGGTTGCCGAAATCCGGGACCACGTAGAAGGCCCGGGGGTTTTCGCCCGCCTGCCTGCTGGCGTGGACTGCCGCGAGCACGGCTTCCGGATCGGGTCCGGCGGGGCCTTCAGGCACGGGGCGCACTCGGATGCCCAAGAGCTGGGCCGCACCGGTAATGCCCACATAGCAAGGTGAACTGACCAGCAGAGTGTCTTCGGGCCTGGCGAAGAGCGCCCTCAGGGTGAGGAGCAACGCCTCCTGGCAGCCCGTCGTCACCACGATCGCTTCCGGCGGGACCTGGATTCCCTCGTCGTTGGCGATCGTCCTGGCGATCAGTTCACGGATGATGCCGCTGGTACGGCCGTACTGGAACAACTGGGTCCGCACCTGATCACGTGACCAGCCGAGTTCCTTCTCGAGGTACGTGGTGTAGGTCTGTAGATGGCGTGCGAGGTCCTCGGGTTCGAAGCCGCCCTCGGTCGGCCGGCCCGGAGCGAAGGAAATCGCGTCCGGGAAGCGGCCGACGACCTCATTGAGGAAGGTCATCGCGTCGAGGACCGGGGCACTGAGCGAGCCGTGCAGGTCGGCGAGCAACAGGGCCTGATCTGGTGGCGCTCCAACTTGAGTCATCCCTCACACCCCTCCCGGTACGGTTGCATAGGTCCGGCTCGGGCCGGCTTCGTCCGTGCTGAACGCGGGGATCCGAGCCCTTCCCTGCACGCCGCGGAGCAGGACCGACGCGAGCCGATCCCTTGAGGCACTGCCTTGCTCCGGCTTCCGGGCGGTGCCCAGTGTGCGCAATGTGTCGACCATCAGCGCCACGTCGTGGGAGAACTCCGCAAGGACGTCGGCGACGGCCACGGCATTCGTGCCCAGAATGTCGGTCCACAGTTCGACGCAGCCTCCGGCGAGGCGGGTCACGTCGCGGAGTCCCTGTCCTGCGAGCCCGAGCTGGGACTGCTCGCCGTGCAGCAGACGCGCCGCGAGCAGGCTCGACACCAGATGTGGGGTGTGGGAGATCAGCGCGACCGCCTGGTCGTGCTCCGCTTGGGTCATCACGACCGGCCTGGCCCCGCACAGCTCAGCCAGGTTCCGCGCGCGTTCGACCGTCTGCGCCCGGGTCTGCGGGGCCGGAGTGAGCACCCAGGGACGACCGTGGAACAGGTCAGCGCTCGCGGCCAGCGGACCCGACTGCTCCCGGCCGCCCATGGGATGACCTCCGACGAAGCGGGTCAGGTCACAGCCGGTCCGGGCCGCCTCCTGCTGGACCTGCTCCTTGACGCTGGCCGCATCCGTGAAGTCATGTGCCAGCGCCCGATGCTGGTGTTCTCTGAGGGCCGCAGCGACGTACTGCGGTGGTACCGCGATGACCGCCAGGTCGACCGGTTCACGCGGACTGCCCGCGATGCCTGCCCCGAGCTCGGCGGCCGTGCGCGCCGCCTCCGGGTCGGTGTCGATCAGGTAGGTGGTCACCCCCCGGCCACGCAGGGCCAGGGCGATCGAGGTGCCGATCAACCCGGTACCGACCACTGCGGCACTACGCATCAGTGGTCGCTCCACAGCAGCGGGAGGTACTCGGGGTCGCTGTAGTCGGGAGTGCCATCGACCGTGCGGCGCACCAGCACGTCGTGGTTGTAGCCGACCTGGGTGCCGTCCGAGCGGAGGAACTCGCGGTAGTGGTTCTCGCCGTCCTGCAGGTGGAAGGAGATCGCGCGGCGCGGACGGTCGCTGACGTTGGCACCGCTGCCGTGGTAGGTGCGGCAGTGATGGAAGTTGACGTGCCCCTTGGGGATCGTGACCGGGATCTTGGTGACCTCCACGCCGTTGAACGCCGCGTTCTCCTCCAGCATCTGGTCCAGCTCGGAGCGGTCTCGCTCGGCGAAGTGCAGCGAGGTGGCGTCGTTGTCGGCGGTCTCCTTCCACAGGTGGCTGCCGTCGACCATGGTGATGGTGCCCATCTCCTCGCCGCAGTCGTGGAAGGGGATGAAGGCGGTCAGCATCCGCTCGGAGGTGGAGGTGGACCAGTAGTGGCGGTCGAAGTGCCAGGGCACGATGTTCGACTGCTCCTGCGACGCCGGGGGCTTGTAGATGAGCGTCGACTGGAACACCCGGATCTGCTCGGCCTGGGCGAGGCGTGCGGCGACCGCGCCCAGCAGCGGCTTGCTCAGGATCCGGCCGATGGTGTCGTCCTCGTAGTGGATGTAGTCGTTGTGCCGCTGGACGTCACCCTTCTCCGGCTCCCAGTAGGCCAGCTTGGGCGGGCGGACCGGCAGGGTACGGTCGCGATGGCCTGCGTAGAAGCGCTCGCTGGCGGCCTCCAGCTGCTCTATCTCCTCGTCGGTGAACAGCTTCTTCGACAGGTACCAGCCGTGCTCCGCGTAGAAGGCGACGTCCTCGTCGGTCGGCAGCAGCGCGCGCTCCTCGTCGGTGAGGGCGAAGGTCTGGATGGCCTCGGTGGTCATGGTCTTCCTTACAGGTCGGTAGTTCGGTGGATGGACGGCGCCCTGAGCCCGGTCAGGAGACGACCTTCTCGCGGGCGACCGCCTCGTAGAGCGCCTTGATGTTGCCGCTGCCGAAGGTGCGGGCGCCGTGCCGGTCGATGACCTCCCAGAAATACGTCTTCCGCACGTGCGGGGACTGGGTGAAGATCTGGAACACCTGGCCCCAGTGGTCCTCGTCGATCAGGACGTTGGTCCGGCGCAGGTCCTCGATCGCGAGCGCGGAGCGCTCGAAGCGCTCCTGCAGCTGGTCGTAGTAGGAGCCCGGCGTCTGCAGGAAGGTGACGCCCCGCTGCTCCAGGGTCTGCACGGCGCCCACGATGTCGTCGCAGAGCAGCGCCACGTGCTGGACGCCGGCGCCGCCGTGGCGGGCGAGGAAGGTGTCGATCTGGCCGGGCTGGCGGTCGGTGACCGGCTCGATCAGGGTGAAGGTCACCTTGCCGGACGGGCTCTGGACGACCTTGGAGTCCATCGCCTGGGAACCGACCTCGATGAACTCCTCGAAGATCTGCGAGAAGCCGAAGACGTGCTCGTAGAACGCGACCGTGGGGCGCAGTTGGCCCGCGGGCAGGCAGATCGCCGCGTGGTCCACGGTGCTGAGCAGCTCCTCGCCCGCCTCGGGGTCCGCGGCAATGATGTCCATCACCCCGGGCAGGAACTGCTTGCGGTCGCCGGTGCGCTGGACGAACCGGTGGGCCACGTCACCGAAGCCCAGGACCGCGGCGGTGACCACCTCGGTGCCGTCCTTGCTGTGGACGGTGGGCTGTTCGACGGCGACGGCGCCCCGCTCGACTGCCAGCTCGAAGGCACGGGTGGCGTCGTCGACCTCGAACGCGATGTTGGCGACGCCGTCACCGTGCTGCATCACGTAGGAAGCGGCTGGGTGGGTGGGGTTGAGGGCGGAGGTGAGGACGACCTCGATGCCGCCCTGGCGCAGCAGCAGCGAGCGGTGGTCGGCCTGTCCGGTCTCGGGTCCGGCTTGGCCGCAGATACGGAAGCCGAAAGCGGTGCAGAGGTAGAACGCGGACTGCTGGGCATCTCCGACGTAGAACTCGATGTGGTCTACGGCCCCGATATCCATGTAAAACCCTTCTGCTTCCATCGTCGACAGAAGGAAGTCGAGATGTCGATATGTTTTCGGGAAGGGACTGCCTGTCGAATCAGGAGATTCGGGTGCGAACGTCGCACTAGGCAGTGGAAAACTCGTTCAGCGGGGACCAGACACCGTAGTCGCCCCGACGGTAGAGAAGTGGCTCGCGATGGAAGGTCTCAGCGCCTTCCACCCGGCCTACGAAAAGCCAATGGTCACTCACCTCGATCGCATTCTCAACCCTGCATTCCGCAATGCCGAGTGCGATTTCGGTGAGCAACGGAGCGCCTCCGGCAACGGCCGAGGGGCGCCATTCGACATGTGCGAACTTGTCCGTGGCCTTGCTCGCGAACACCTGCGAAGCGTCACGCGCGGACGAGGAGAGGAAGTTCACCGCGAACGCCTGCGACGAAACAATCGCCGGCAACGTGCGGGACCCCTTGCCGACGGAGACCAGCAGCGTCGACGTCGCCGCCGACACCGAACAGACGGCGTTGCTGGTGAAGCCGTACGGCTCACCCGCTCCGTCCATTGCCGTGACGATGGCGATCGAAGTCGGGAACGAGCCAAAGAGTTCGCTGAAGCGAACAGAACCGACGTCCATCAAGTTCCCCCGCGGAGCAGCTCGTGAATTTTTTCTGGTAGGCCGAAGCAACCGACGGCCCCTGATGGTGCGGTGCGGCCCCCAAGGCTTTTCAGCAGCGGTCGGTCCGCGAGCGTGCCCGCGAGCGTCTGCTCCCGGGCGGCAATCGTCGCTTCCGCTGTGCTCGGCCGGGTGGGGCCCGGTCCGGGATTCCTCACTGCGGCACCGGAGCGGTTTCGATCCGGAAATCGGCGACGATCTTCCGGATGTCCTCCGCCACGGCCGACTCGTCGCCGGTGAGGATGAACCGCCCGCTGTGCACCGCGTCGTAGCTGCCGCCGGGCTGCATCACCTCGCCGGGAATCGGCACCAACTCCCGCCAGATCGTGGCGAAGTGGTCCCGCATGGAGGTCACCGAGACGACCTCGGCCGGCAGTCCGGCGGGCTTCGGGATGATCAGCCAGCCGCCGGACGGGTCGCCCGTCTGCGGCGGGACCGTCGCCCCGCCCTCACACACGGCGTCCAGCCAGAGCTCGAAGAGGTTGACCCCGAAGAGCTTGTCCGTGAGGTACGGCACCTCGGCCCCGCCGATCCGGCCCGCGATCTCCAGGAACACCAGGTCCCCCTCGGCCGTGACGAAGAGCTCGAGGTGGAACGGCATGGAGCTCATGCCCAGACCCGACACGCACTGCCGGGCGAACTCGTGCACACGGTCGCGCAGCGGGGAGTCCTGGACGACGACCGAGCCGAGCGGCTGCCGGCCGGCCTCGAAGGCGAGGCAGTCGCCGATGTAGCGGGACACCGCCATGAACGGGATCTGCGAGTCCTCGCCGACAAAGCCATCCACGTGGTAGATCGGCCCGTCGATGAACTCCTCGAGTTCGTAGTCCCCGGTGTCGATCTGATCCAGCAGCGTCGTGAGCGTGGCCTCGTCCTCGATGCGGTGCACCCCCCTGCTCCCCGCGCCGGACAGCGGCTTGAGTATCAGTGGGAACCCGAGCACCCGCGCGAAGTCCACTGCGGATTCGGCGTTGTCGCAGGAAGCGAACCGAGGCACGCGGACACCAGCCTTCGCCACGGCTTCTTTCATCCGCAGCTTGTTCCGGTAGAGCGCCACGTCCTCGGGTCGCGGACCGGGGATGTCGAGTGCCGCGCGGACTTCGGCCGCGATACCGAGGGTGGCCTCCGAGACGGCGACGAGCCGGTCGACCGGGCCGACGTGGTCCGTGGTCTTCCGAACCGCTCCGCAAACTGCCTCGAAGTCGTTGAGGTCTTCGACCTCGACCAGGTCGGCGATCTGCTCGGGATCGGCAAGGACTCCGGTGGCGCCGACCGCGTCGACCACGTAACTGACCTGGTGCCGCTCATGGTCGATGAGCTCCTCGAAGCGGCCCATCGAGAAGTCCCAGCGCGGCCCCTCCTGGAACCTCGGCCACCGGTTGATGACGACAATGTGCATGATTACTCCTCCGTAGCTGTTCACGTATGCGATCGCCAGCTTTGGCGCAGGTCAGACGCGCAATTCAGTCGGGTGAGGTACGTGAACAGCCACGCTGCTCCGTCACTGCGGCGCCGGCCTTGATCGGCACCGTCCGCGGGGGTGAACTCGATCGCTTCTTTCGGTTCGTCACACGTATTCGTGGCGATCACCGCAGGGCTTCGTTTCGCGAGATTGCACGGCCGCCTGGCTACGGTCCGGGCAGCGCGCAGATGGTCGCCCTGCTCGCTCAGGACGCCTCTGCCTCAAGACGGCGAATCAGGGGAGCCACATGAGTGAAGAAGTTCCTCATCTCGTCCCGGGTCGGCCACCCCGAGAAGATGAATTCACTGATACCCGCGGCCTTGTAGCTGTAGATGTACTGGGCCACCTCTTCATAGCTGCCGACGATGCACAGGGCCGGACCCCCGCGGTAGGCCACGGCACCCGTCCAGATATAGGGCGAGAGCCATTCGTCGACTGCGGAGTTCGCCAACTTGTAGGAGGACGTCACCGCCTCGGAGTCGGTGGTGCTGAGCGCCTGGCGGACCCATTCCTTGTGGTCCTCGTTCGGATTGCGCACGAGCTCGGCAAGCTCCGCCACGGCTTCCTCGCGGGTGGGACGGGCCAGCACGTGCATGCGGGTACCCACGCGGCACCCGCCCTCGACGAGCGGCCGGCTGGCCTGTGCCAGCGCCTCAGGGGTGTCTCCGTAGCGCAGCCAGCAGTCCCCCAAGGCCAGCGCGGTCTGCTGCGCCACGGCCGACGCCCCGCTGAGGTAGATCTGCGGCCGCACTCCCCCGCTGTATCCGAGGCCGAGCTCCGCTTCCTTGAGCATGTAGTGCTGCCCGTCGTAGCTCAGCGGTGACTCGCCCTCCCAGAGACCCCGGAGGATTTCCAGGAACTCGTTGCAGCGCGCGTACCTCTCGTCATGGCTGAGGAAGTCGCCGTATCCGGCCTGCTCCGCCGGAGAGGTTCCGGACACGATGTTGAGGGCGATGCGCCCGTCCGTCATCCAGGAGAGAGTGTTGACGACCTGTGCGAAGAGCGGCGGCGCCATCAGGCCCGGCCGATAGGCGAGCATGAACCTGACGCGATCAGTGACCTGCGACAGCGCCCCGATCACCGGGATCGGATCGGGAAGTCGCTTGGAGATCCCGAACAACAGGCTGTCGACGCCGAGTTCATCGGCCTCCTGGACGAAGTCCCTGACTTCCCCCATGTCGAGTTTGCCCATGTTGTAAGGATCCGTGGGCTTCGCCTGTCCCGTGTCGGGCGGCGAGCACCAGTGGAGGCGCAGAGGGTTCATGTTCGATCCTTCCTTCTGTGTCAGGTGCTGACCACGCGTACGCGGTCGCCGATCTCGGACCAGCGCTCGAGCGCCTCTTCCGGGGAGTCCGCGGTGAAGACGACAGCCGCGATCCGACAGCTGTAGTCCGTCTCATCGGTCTTGATGCCGGCGCCCGGTTCGATGAGGACGTGACCCCCCACCACCCACGGCTCAGACGTCAGCTCGTCCCAGCCTTCGAGTCGCGCGTACGAACCTGCGCCGCCCGCGGTCAGGAAGCGGATTCCAGTCGCCTTGGCGACCGGCTCGCCATACGCCGCCGCGCTCTGGGGATCCGCGCCGGTGATGTCCGCGAGGACCTTTCCGGGCAGCCTGAGGCCGGTGACCATCTCCATGAGTTCGGTGATCTTGCCACCGGGCAGGCGCGCGGCCACCTCGATAAGTACGGGGCGCCCCTCACTGAGGCGCAGTTCGCAGTGGAACGGCCCCGTCGTGATCCCCACCGCCTTGACGACATCCACGGCGTACGACGCGAGTTCGTGGCGGACAGCCTCGTCGAGCGGCGCGGGCGTGAGATGCCCCAACTCCAGGAACCGAGGCTCGGGACCGAGCAGCTTTCGCGTCACCGCCACAACGGTGACTTCGCCGCTGCTGGCATAGCCGTCGGCGCTGTACTCCGTTCCAGCCACGTACTGTTCGACCATCACATCGGCGGTCAGCGGCCGGTCGAACTCGAGTCCCTCCTCGGCGTGGATCGCAGACACCGCCCGGCGTGCTTCCTCGAAAGAGTCGACGCGCGACACGTGAACGCTCCCGCCGGAATCGACCGGCTTGATGACTGCGGGGAAGCCCGCGTAAGCACATGCTGCATCGAGTTCCGCCAGCTCACGGACCACAGTGAACCTCGGTACGTGCAGGCCGGCCGCAGCCACCGCCTCGAGCATCCTCGCCTTGTGCCGGACCTGGTCCACGGCCGTGCCGGCGAGACCGGGCAGCCCCAGCCGCGCGGACAGCCGGGCGGCTGCAGGCACGTAGTACTCGCCCCCGGCGACAACGGCATGAATGGCGTTCCGCTGGTGGGATTGGACAACGGCAGCCTCCAGGACATCCCCGGAGTTGGTATCCGTCATGATCATCTCTGTCGCGGCAGATCGCACGGACTCGGCGACTCTTCGACCTTCGGCCTCATAGGAGGCCACCACGACGTCCCAATTGAGAGAACGGGCATGAGCGATATAGGCGTTCGCGGAGAACGCAGGTTGCACCACCAGGACGCGATAAGGCATAGGGTTTCCTCGAGTTCTAGCTCTGAGCTCGGCCATGGTTCACGTGACGAGAAGTCAGACCTCAGCGCATTGAGGATTTCCGCCGTCCACAGCCACCATTGACGGAGAACTGAAAGTAGACCGTCACGCGCACTCCGAGAAATCCCCCGAAGTCGATGGGCAACAATCCACTCGGCGGAGCGGCGGCTTCTCGCGCTCCGGCGTATCGGGCAGCGGGAACCCGCCGCGCTCTCCGCGCGGTCAGGGTGCGGAGAGCGTCACACTATTCCAGCCGACATCGCCGGCCAGTACCACACTTGCACCGACCGCAGACGCCGGAGTGACGGACGACGAGCACGAGCCGCACCCAATAGCTGTCGCCACTGCCACACCGGCGATGCCGCCGATGAACGCCACACGTACGGTGCGCTTCATACGAGTCAAGATTAAACGAACATGCATGATGCATTTATCCATTCACCGCAGCCCATTGGGCGCGAGGTAGAAAGTCGGCTTGGCCCCAGCTATCTCGGTAGCTGTTCACGCACCCCATTCGAGTGAATTGCGCGCCTGGCCTGCAGTAAAGCCGACGATCACAGTCGAGGCAGAACAGCACATTCGCGCCTCCCTCAACTTTTCCACTCGTTTCCATCAATTCAGTACACGAATATCCCGGCGGCAATCAAGCCCTGACCTGCACCCAATCCTTCCTGCACCACCCCCGATCAGGCCAGACGCTAAGATGGCTCCGGTTCACGCATTGCCGATCTTCACGGGGGTCCAATATGGAAAATGAAGAAAAATGGGAAGGGCTCACGACAGGGCTAGCCACTTTGGGTGATGAGGCAGGCACTGAGAGTCGCGATCGACACACTGTTCAGCCACCCGCCGTGACGAAGCCGGAAGAGTTCGCCCGGCGAATGGCCAAACACTTGACGGACTTGAGCCGACTCGTCGATGAGCAGGCCAGCCGACTGCACGACGGATCGCACACAGCCACCAGCAGGAACTCGGATGTCCGCGAAATTCACGGCCTATCCACCATCGCTCAGGCCATCGATGACGCCTTGTCGGGCTCCCGGCGGGAAATTCTTACCGCGCAACCGGACGGCCCTCGCCCGAGGGAAGTTCTTGACGACGCCCTGGAAAGCGTGCGGCGTCACTTAGCCGCCGGCGTCGTCATGCGTACTCTCTATCAACACACGACGCGTTTCGACGAGGCGACAAAAGAGTACGTCCAAAAGGCAATAAGCCTCGGAGCTTCAGTCCGGACGCTCGACGAGTTCTTCGACCGCCTGATCATCGTGGACGACGTCGCCTTCATCGCGGCGAACGCAGACCGCACCTCTGCGGTCGCGGTGAGCGAGCCGGCCGTCGTCGGTTTTCTTCGTGACATGTTCAACAGGTCGTGGGATCGAGCAAAGCCCTTCCCGTTCGTCCCGAATTATGCAGCGATAGCAGCAAAGGAAGTCATGCCCGCAATGCGTGACTCGATCAAACGCCTGCTGATCAACGGCTACCCGGACAAGCAGATAGCTCGGCGGCTCGGCATCAGTGAGCGGTCGTTGCAGGGTCATATCGCCACCATGAAGCGAGAGCTCGAGGCACACAACCGGATGCAGATGGGCTATCTCTGGGGCAGAGGCGAAGGCGAGTAGGACGGCCTGAGAGGGCGAATCACGGCGGCATGTCCGATTCGCCGAGGTGTCGTCGACTGCTGATAATGCGAGGCGAAGCGTCATCTGCTCGTAGGCGGGATGCCCGGGCGGATCCGAGGTTGCGGGCGGCGTTCTCGGCGCGGCGGGTTCGGGCAGGTCGGCGAAGGTCGACCCGGCCGCGCCGACGCCGCTGGTACGGCCGTGGCCCACGGGCTCGTGTCGGCAACGAAGTGACCGTGCCATCGTTGCGCAAGGCTGCCGGCGACCACCTGGCGCCGCGCCGCTCATTCGGGTTCGAGCGGGACGAGCCGGGCAAGCTCGGCATCCGGCTTGCCGACAGCCCGGACGCGGAAGCCGCCGGGCCCCTCACGGTCGAGCATGCGCTGCGGTGGGCCACGGCGCCGGGCGCGTGGCCCTACTGGCACTGGCTGAGGCTGAGTGCCGCACGCGGATTCGCGAGCTGCTCACATGCCATCGATGCCCGGCATGAGCTTCTGCCGACAGGCCTGCTGCCGCACGGCTACCGGCGGGTCCCGACGTTCTCGTTCAGCGACGCCGGCACAGCCAGGCCGATGTCGGCCGTGGACGCGCGACCGTCGGGGCTGCACGCAGCCACCTACTCGGCCTTGCCCGGGTCAATCCAGCGGAGCGAAGTCCCGGCGATGGCGAAAACCGCGCCGAGGGTCAGCCAGCCCCATACCGGGAACTGCAGTACGCCGCTTGTCATCACCACCGGTGCAAGCGATATCGCTGTGGATGTCCCTGATTGGAACAGGCCCTGGTAGGCGCCGGCCTGGCTGTCGGGTGCGAGGTTGTAGCTCAGCGTGGTACTCGAGGCCGCGAAGTACACCTCGGCGATCGTCATGACCAGCGTCGCGCTCAGGACCAGGACAGTCGCCGTGATCGCCGACCCGGATCGTGACACGACGCAGACTGCGCAGCCCAGGGCCAACAGCCATCCGGCGCGCTCGCCGACCCGGATCGCGCCGACACTGTCCTCGGTACCTCTGCTGAGGCGTACCTGGAGCAAGGCGACGAGGGCTGTGTTCATCACGAGCGCCACCGCCACGATCTCCCGCGGTGCGCTCGTATCGCGGACCACCCACAGCGGCAGGCCGACTTCGAAAATGCCGAACTGAAGCGCCAGGACGGCGCATATCGCACTGAAAAGCACATAGCGCCGATCTCGTAGCACGCCCGAGCGTCGGCTGTCCTGCCCGGTGGCTGCGGCGGCGGTCGCCCGGGCGATCGGAAGGCCGGCCAGCATGGCCGCTGCGACGACGAAGGTCAGACAGTCAACGACGATGACGGCAAAGTAGGCGGTAGCCGTGTCCACAGCGAGCGCAAGGCCGCCGACGCCCGCGCCGAGCCCGACCCCGACATTCGCCAGTGCTCGAAGCTTCGCCCGCGCCTTGACCACACCGTCCTGTGGCAGCGCTGTCGCCAGCAGTGCCCGGTACGCGACCACTGACCCGCGATCCACCGCGGTGATCGGGCAGATCAGCATGAGGAACAACCAGAACGAATGAACTTGCGTATAACCCAAGATCCCCACGGCCTCCGCGGACCAGAGGATCATCAGCACACGGCGGGCACCCCAGCGGTCGCAAGCCCGGCCGAAGGGCACGGACGCGAGGATGCCGCATACGCCGCCGGCAGCCAGTCCTGTGCCGAACTGGCCCGCCGTCATGTCCCCGACGTGCGTGAAGAACAGCGCACTGTTCACCCGGAACAGACCGTTGCCGAATGTGTTGATCAGTGTCAGAGGCACGAGCAGCCTGGCCGCACGGTTCGCGGGCGCCCCGGAGGCTTCGGCCCGGGGCCCCCGCGTCTTGGGTAGCGAAGGCATGAGGGAGCGGATTCCCACAGAGTTTCCTCGAATTTCTAGCTCTGAGCTCGGCTATGGTTCACGCGACGAGAAATCAGACCTCAGCGCGATGAGGATTACCGCTGGCGAACCCCGCAGCGATCAAGCTCCGACCTGGGCCGGTCCGCTCGTTCGAGGTACGTGAACAGCTACCCCGCCACCTCGAACCTCCAAGAGGACCTCCGGCCCCAGGGCCAATCCTTCCTCCACTGCCCCTGAGCAGGCCAGGCCCCAAGAGGGCTCCGGTTCCTGCATTGCCAATGTTCGCGGGGTCTGAAGAGGTCATTTTCATCTTGAATGCGGCGCTTTGAGTTCGCTCTGCCTCTCGGGTGTCCCCGGGCGGCGGTATGCCCAGATCATGGCCGACCGTGGTGCGTATCCGAGTGATCTGCCCGATACCCGCTGGGAGTTGATCGAGCCGGCGCTGGCAGCGTGGCGCTTCGAATGTCCTGGCCGGGCCCTGGACGTCGGCCGGCCACCGGAGCATGACCTGCGCGAGATCATGAACGCGATCCTTCACGTGGACCGCACGGGCGTGCAGTGGCGCTACCTCTCGCACGACTTCCCGCACTGGAACACGGCCTGCGGGTACTTCGCCAAGTGGCAGCAGGAAGGCGTGTTCGCACAGCTCAACGGCCTGCTCAGGCGGCTCTTGCGGCAGAAGGAGGGTCGGGAGGCCGAGCCGTCCGCCTGTGTGCTCGATGCGCAGAGCGTCAAGACTTCCACCGGTGTCCCCGCCTCGGGTCAAGGCACGGACGCGGGCAAGAAGATCGTCGGCCGCAAGCGGAG
Source organism: Streptomyces sp. NPDC059371 (assembly GCF_042751995.1). Lineage (NCBI taxonomy): Bacteria > Bacillati > Actinomycetota > Actinomycetes > Kitasatosporales > Streptomycetaceae > Streptomyces > Streptomyces sp. NPDC059371. The sequence goes on from NZ_JBHYXD010000003.1 coordinate 108,703, forward strand.
CATCGTCACCGACACCCTCGGTCTCCTGCTCGCGGTGCTGGTCACCGCCGCGAGCGTGCAGGACTCGGGTCCGCTGTCCGCTGTCCGCTGTCCGCTGTCCGCTGTCCGCCAGCAACTCACCGACGAGGTGAGCGGCCTGCTGGCGCGCATGGCGTTCCACCAGGCGTGGCTTCAGATCGAAGCAACGACCGTGGCCGGTCCGTACGCGGCCTTCGTCGCCACGGCCCGCGCCGAAGCCGGAGCACAGATGAGTCTCGCCTGGCAACAGCCTCCCGTCACGACCGACGACGGCATGATTCTCGGCTCCGCCTACCCCCGCGACCGATCAGCCGCGGCTCGCGCAGTCCGCATCGAGGTGATGCGCCGTCATCTCTGATGACGTGCGCCGATCTTGGTGCCAACTATCCCTCTTTCCTGCCAACTGAAGATCCTCGTGACAGCCCGCTAACGCCGTACCCGGGGCATCCCCAGGCCGATCCACGAGATGATCTCCCGCTGGATCTCGTTGTTGCCGCCGCCGAAAGTGAAGATCACGGCCGACCGGTAGCCGCGTTCGAGCTCGCCGTGCAGGACGGCGCCGGCGGAGCCCTCCTTGAGGACACCGGGGGCCGCGACGATCTCCATCAGCCAGGCGTACGCGTCCCGGCGCGCCTCGGAGCCGTACACCTTGACGGCGGAGGCGTCCTGCGGGGTGAGTGTGCCCTCCTGGACGGCGTTCACCATGCGCCAGTTGAGGAGTTTCATGGCGTCCAGCCGGGTGTGCGTGCGCGCGAGGAGGCGGCGCACCCAGGGGAGGTCGACGACGCGGCGGCCGTCGGCGAGCTTGGTCTCCATCGCCCAGCGCTGGACGTCGTGCAGGGCGCGGATGGCCATGGTGCCGTGCGCGGCGAGGGTGACGCGCTCGTGGTTGAGCTGGTTGGTGATCAGCCGCCAGCCCTTGTTCTCCTCGCCGACCCGGCGCGTGGCGGGGACGCGGATGTTCTCGTAGTAGCTGGCGGTGGTGTCGTGCGAGGCGAGCGTGTTGATGACGGTGCACGAGTAGCCGGGGTCGGAGGTCGGTACGAGGAGCATGGTGATGCCCTTGTGCGGCGGGGCGTCCGGATCGGTGCGGACCGCGAGCCACACCCAGTCGGCCGTGTCACCGTTGGTCGTCCAGATCTTCTGGCCGTCGACCGTGTAGTGGCCGCTCTCCTCGTCGCCTTCCCGCACGGCCCTGGTCCGGAGCGCGGCGAGGTCGGTCCCGGCGCCGGGCTCGCTGTAGCCGATCGCGAAGTCGATCTCGCCGGCGAGGACCTTCGGCAGGAAGTACGACTTCTGCTCCTCCGTGCCGAACCGCATGATCGTCGGCCCTACGGTGTTGAGCGCCATCAACGGCAACGGCACCCCGGCCTGGGCCGCTTCGTCGAAGAAGATGAACTGCTCCATCGGGCTCAGACCCCGCCCGCCGTACTCCTTGGGCCAGCCGACCCCGAGCCAGCCGTCCGAACCGAGGCGTCGGATCGTCTCGCGGTAGAAGCGCTTCTGCGCCGCCGGGTCGCCATAGCGCGCGTAGGCGTTGTCCGGTACCAACTCGGCGAAGTAGAGACGTAGTTCGGTCCGCAACCGCTGCTGCTCCGGCGTGTATTCGAGATGCACGGCGCCTCCTGTCTCCCTGGGCCCGACCTGACGGCGCACACCGTAGAACGCGTTCCAGAAATAGGGAATGCCGATGACGCCGACGCCTCCGAGAGGATGCCGGGCTGAGGTGTGTGGGCGCGGCAGTTGGTGCCGCAGCGGGCGACGTTCGCCTCGTCGCGACGCCCTGCATGCCCTCTCGTCGCACCGGACACCACTCCTTGACGGGCAAACACCGCCTGCCGCTAGATCCGACGAGACGGGGCAGCGGTGAACGCCTTGGTGATCGGCGCGATGAGCGAGGCGAAGCGGCGGGCACCTGCGTTGCCGATCGGTGCCCACAGCGCGGCGCAGTGCTCGTCTGTCTCCACTTCGATGCGCTCGCGTGCCGTACTGCCGGCGTCGGTGATCACGGCGTGGGAGTCGAGCCAGCCGCGCGCGACGAGACGTGCCGTCGCCGCGCTCCACTCCTCGTCGTTCCACTGACGGGTCGCTCGCACGAGAGCTGTCGGGAGGCGGCCGGTTGCGGTGTGCAGAACGAGGCAGTCGCACGGCCCGAGGCCGTTGTCGGCGAGTACGACGAGATGGGCGTCGCCGCGCCACTCGCGCGCCACCGTGATCTGCTGCCAGAGTGCGAGGAGAGGATCGACGGGAAGCGGGACCGAGGCGTTCGCGGCGGCCAGCACCTTGCCGGCGTAGTCGGCACCGGCGAGGACCGGGTCGATCAGCGAGCGCGCCTCGGCGAGGTGGTCGTCCGTGAGGTGTACGTCGACGCGCCGCATCGCCCGTCCGACGGCCAGGAAGCGGGCGGCCTGCCACCGCTCGGGCGGCGCGGCGTCCCACACGCCCGCCATGGCCCGCACTGCCCGCGGGCTGAAGTTGTAGAAGGCCGCGAGCGTGACCTGCCACGGAACCGCGCCCATCGCGGCCGACCGGAAGGCCAGATACGCCGGCCCGCGGTCGGTCACGCCCAACTCGGCCGCCTCCTCGGCACTCTCGGGGGCAAGGTAGATGAACAGGTGGGCGGCGCTGACGGCACGGCTGACGTCACCGACGGCGTTCAGGTCCATCGGGCCGTCGTCGGTGCGGGCGGAGCCGGGAAGGCCGTCGAGGTGCATGGCGGTGGTGCCTCCGGGAAGTCGGGCGGCGCTGTCATACGGGCGTTTCGGCAGTGGCGATCAATACCGCGCGCCCGAGGGTGTGACCGGCCATGGTGAAGCCGAGGACGGCCGGTGTGGCGTCGGCCGGGACGCCTGTCGAGGGGATGTCGAGGGCGTGCACCACGATGAAGTAGCGGTGCGGGCCGTGTCCGGCCGGCGGGGCGGCGCCGATGTAGCGAGCCACGCGGGCGTCGTTGGGCAACTGATACGCACCCGCTGGCAGTTGTGAGCCGGTGTCGTCGCCGGCGCCCTCGGGAAGCTCGGTGACCGTGACGGGAATGTCGGCGACCGCCCAGTGCCAGAACCCGGACCCGGTGGGGGCGTCGGGGTCGTAGACGGTGACGGCATAGCTCTTGGTGCCGTCCGGGGCGCCGCTCCAGGACAGCTGCGGGGATGCGTCCTTCCCGCCGGGCAGACCGGAGGAGTGCTGCTCGGGCGGCCACGCGGCACCGTCGCTGACGGTGGTGCTGGTGACGGTGAACGAGGCCGCCCGGGGGAGGCGGGCGAAGGGGTCGTTGGCAGGCACAGCGGTCGTTCCCTTCCGGGCGAGGACGCCCTCATCGACTATTGAATCGACCATAACACGGATAATCGATTATCTACGGGATCGTCTATCCGGTCGTCTAGGATGGGCCCATGACTCAGGCGGCGCGCCCCTCGACCTCGCCGGGGAAGCAGATGCTCTCCGAGCAGGTCTACGCACATCTGCGGGACGCGATCATGCGCGGGGACCACTCCCCCGGCGCCCCCCTCAAGCCGCAGGATCTTGCCAAGGAGCAGGGCGTGAGCCTGGCCGTGGTGCGCGAGGCGCTCGTGCGGGTGGTCGGCGAGGGGCTCGCCGACCGGCTGCCCAACCGCGGTTTCGCCGTCCCGTCCTTCTCCGACCAGCGCTGGCAGGAGATCGCGGAAGCCCGCCGGACCATCGAACCGGTCGTACTGCGCATGTCCATCGAGCGCGGCGATGTCGACTGGGAGGCCCGCGTGCGGGCCGCGCACCATCGTCTGGTTCGCACTCCGGCGTACGTGCCGGAGGAAGGCGAGTACTACACCGACGCCTGGGCCGAGGCGCACAGGGCCTTCCACCGCACGTTGCTGGAGGGGTGTGGCAACCGCGCACTGCTGGAGACCTTCGACCGGTTGTGGACCGCCAGTGAGCTGGCCCGCCGCTGGTCGGCGCACCGCAACCCCGACCGGGACGGCGCGAAGGAACACCGCATGCTGGAGGAGGCGGCGCTGGCCCGCGATGCCGACACCGCAGCCACGGTCCTGGTCCAGCACCTCACCTTGACCGCGGCCGCCCTGACCGACGATTCAGGTCAAGCCACCTAGCGAGGCGCGTGCGCGCACACGCGAGGGGGCGGCTCCCGGTCGTCCGGGAGCCGCCCCCTCGTGCGGGCCGGTTTCCCGGCCCTCGCGGAATATCGTGGCTCGTACGTTCCCCACAGCCGTCAGTGGCAGGGGAACCCGAGCAGGTGCCGGGCGTCGTGGACCCATTCGTGGACGTTCTCGCCGGAGACGAGGGAGGTGGCGCCCTGTTCGGCGCCGACGAAGTAGAGCAGGACCAGCATCAGGATGCCGAAGAACGCCGCCCAGGGGACGATCGCGCCGATCGGCAGCTTGGCGGGAACGGCGGTGGGCGTGGCGGTCGGCTGAACGACGGACTGCGCCATGGGGCAGAACCTCCTGGGGAACTCGCGTCCCATTTCGGTGGTGCACAGGACGACAGTCACGGGTCTGACTTGCCCGCGTCCGTCACCCCTGGCCGGAGCGACATGTGACGGGCTTACAGTGGCGCGACCGTGCCGGATTTCCACCGGGCTTCCGCCGAACCGTCGTCAATATCCATGTGACGGTACCGCGAAGCCGCCGACCCGGCCAAGGGCGCATACCTCCGCCCTCCGTGCGCCCCACGGTTCGTGGAGCATGAAGGAGGAACGGCAACTTGCCTGACGGGCCCGGGGGTTCCACCTCTGCTCCCGGGCACGACACACAACGCTGGACCATGGAGCATCATCCAGGTCCACGACCCATGAGAGTGATGGCATGACCAGCCGAGTGATCTTGATTTCCGCGGCGATCGGCGAGGCGCTGCGCGAGGCCCGCTTCGACGACGGGAGTCCGGTGGACGCCTCGGGTCTGCGAGCCGCCCGGGCGGCGGCCGACGCGGGCGCCGTTCCGGCGGGCCAGCGCCTGTGGGTCTCCCCCACCGTGCGATGCCGGCAGACCGCCGAGGCACTTGGGCTCGAAGACGCCTTCGAGGCAACGGAGTTGGCTCCACTCGATGTGGGCCGCTGGCGCGGGGCGACGCTGAACGAGGTGAGCGCGAAGGAGCCGGAGGCGGTGGCGCGCTGGCTCGCCGATCCGGCGTCCGCTCCGCACGACGGCGAGTCGGTGCGGACGTTCTGCGACCGAGTGGCGGAACACCTGGACGCGGCGGCCGGTTTCGACGGCCGAACCGTCGCCGTGGTGGAGCCCGAGGTCGTACGGGCCCTGGTGGTACGGGTCTTGGGCGCGCCGGAGCAGGCATTCTGGCGGGTGGACGTGCCGCCGCTCACCGTCACGGAGTTGAGCGGGCGCGCGGGACGCTGGAACCTCCGCGCCGGACGCCCGCTCGTCGGGTCTGCCTGACCCTGGACGGTCCGGGGCCCGACCCGGCCGGTCTGGGGCCTGACCCTGGCGAGCCTGGGCCACCCGGGCGACCTGGGCGACCTGGAGCCCAACTCGGGCGTCTGCGGCCCGGCGCTCGCGGCTCGCGGCTCACGGCTCACGGCTCACGGCTCACGGCTCACGGCTCACGGCTCACGGCTCACGGCTCACGGCTCACGGCTCACCACAGCGTGGCGATGAAGTCCGTGCAAGTGCGGGCGCACTCACGGCATTTCTGCGCGGCGGCCTCCGACCCCGGACACGCGTCGAAGGCCTCGGCACACTCCAGGCAGACGTCCCGGCACCACTCCAGCCGAGCGCGGAGCCCCCGGTCGCTCGGCCCCGGATGACGGGACAGTACATGGCAGGTCGCCTCGCAGACCTCCGCGCACAGAATGCCCGAACGCCGCGCGGCCTCCTGCCGCTTCGGCCCGTCCGGATCCATGAGGCTCGCGCGCAGCGTGGAGGTCCTGGCGCATTCGGCACAGGTCCGGGCGCACTCGAAGCGGTCCTCCAAGTACCGGAAGAGCTCCTGCTGTGAAGGCGTCGTCGTCACAACAGCCGGGTAGCCGGAGGGAGTCGGTTCAAACAGCGCGAGGCCGGAGCCTCACGCTCCGGCCGCTTCCCGGGAGATCTGCTCGAACTGCGCCCCCATGGCCTCGGAGAGTGCCTGGGCCGCCGACAACGGGCGGACCATCACCGTGAATTCGTCGATGCGGCCGTCCTCGTCGAAGTGCAGGAAGTCGCAGCCGTTGATCTCCTTGTCGCCCACCTTGGCCGTGAAGACGAGCGCGTGGTCGCGACCGTCGGCGCCGGCGATCTCACGGACGTAGCGGAAGTCGCTGAAGACACGCCAGACGCCACGCAGGATGGCGGCGGTGATCGGCTTGCCCGGGTACGGCTTGAAGGCGACCGGGCTGGTGAACACGACGTCGTCGGCCAGCAGTTCCTCGACCGCGCCGAGGTCTCCGGCCTCCACGGCCTTGCGGAAGGAGTTCATTGCGCCCGCCTCTCTTACTCAATTAATTGATTAGGTGCGGATAAGATTAGTCCTGCGAGTCCGGGGCGTCTAGCCTTGCGGGATGGCATTGCGCAACGCGGTACTGGCCTCGCTCCTGGAGGGTGAGGCGTCGGGGTACGACCTGGCCAAAGGATTCGACGCCTCTGTGGCCAACTTCTGGATGGCGACCCCGCAGCAGCTCTACCGGGAACTCGAACGGATGGAGTCCGAGGGGCTGATCGAGGCCCGGGTCGTCCAGCAGGAGCGCCGGCCCAACAAGCGACTCTTCTCGCTGACCACGACCGGCCTCGAAGCGCTGGCGTCCTTCACCTCGGGGCCCGCGAAGCCCACCGCGATCCGCGACGAGCTGATGGTCAAGGTGTACGCACTCGACATGGGGGACGCCGACGCCGTCCGAGTGGCGATCGCCGAGCGGCTGGAGTGGTCGCGCGCCAAGCTGGCGCACTACGAGCGGATCGGCGCCCGCCTGCTCGACGGGCGCACCGAGGACGAGTACCTGGCCGGGGCGGAGCGCGTCGGGCCGTATCTCACTCTCCTGGGAGGACGCGCCTTCGAGCAGGCGATCATCGACTGGGCGGAACGGGCGCTGAGGGTCCTGGAACAGCGGGCGTCGCTCTCCCACTGAAGGCGAACCATTCGCACTAACCTGGTCGCGGGCGCCCCCCCGGGGGGCGGCGGGCCCCCCCCCCCAGGGGCGTGAAAAACGGGGGGCGGGGGTGGGGGTGGGTTGGGGTTGTGTGGTG
>NZ_JBHYXD010000003.1:115896-149173 GCF_042751995.1 Streptomyces sp. NPDC059371
TCCTCTCTTGCTACCCCACAAAACCTCTCGCAACAAAGACCACTCACCCGCGCCGCTCCCCAACCTGTGTTGGCGCCTCAAGCACTCACCGATCGCAGTTCAAAGCGGTTCGCATCGTTTCGTATTGGTTCGTATTGGTTCGTATTGGTTCGTTCTGATTCAGGCCGGTTTGATGTGAGCCTGGTTTGGTCGTTCGCGTTCGGTCCGGTGCTGAGGAGGGCGATCGTGGTGCGTGTGCTCGGTGTCGCTGTCGTGGGGTTCGGCTGGATGGGACGGGTGCACACGCAGGCGTACGCACGCGTTCTCCACCACTTCCCGGAGCTCGCCCTGCGTCCCGAACCGATCGTCGTCGCCGACGAGGTGCCCGGCCGGGCCGAGGAGGCCGCCGCGCGGTACGGCTTCGCGACCGCTGTCCGTGACTGGCGGGAGATCACCGCCGATCCGCGCGTCGAGGCCGTGAGCATCACCGCGCCGAACTTCCTGCACCGTGAGATCGGTGTGGCCATGGCCGCGGCCGGCAAGCACATCTGGATCGAGAAGCCGGTGGGACTGACCGCCGACGACGCCCGGGCGGTGTCGGGCGCGGTGGCCGAGGCCGGGGTCCGGGGCACGGTCGGCTTCAACTACCGGGGCGCACCGGCAGTCGTGGCGGCACGCGACCTGATCGCCTCCGGTGACATCGGCGAGGTGACGCACGTACGCATCCGCCTCTTCAGCGACTACGCGGCTCATCCGGAGGGCGCGCTGACGTGGCGCTACGAGCGGGAGCGGGGCGGCAGCGGCGTCCTCGGCGACCTGGCCTCGCACGGTGTCGATCTGGCCCGTTTCCTGGTGGGCGAGATCGAGGCGCTGGCGGCGGACACCGCGGTCTTCGTACCCCTGCGGCCCAGGCCGGCCGGCGTGACCGCGGGCCACACGCGCGCGGCAGGCGGCGAGCCGGCCCCCGTGGAGAACGAGGACTACGTCAACTGCCTGCTGCGCTTCACCTCCGGTGCCCGCGGCGTCCTCGAGGCGTGCCGCGTCTCGGTGGGCGAGCAGAACAGCTACGGGTTCGAGATCCACGGCACCAAGGGCGCCCTGTTCTGGGACTTCCGCCGGATGGGCGAACTCGGCGTCAGCCGGGGCACGACGTACCAGGACCAGCCGGTCAGCACCGTGTACGTCGGTCCGGGTGCCGGAGACTACGCGTCCTTCCAGCCGGGCGCGGCCAACAGCATGGGCTACGACGACCTCAAGGTCATCGAAGCGCACACCTTCCTACGTTCCATCGCCGACAACAGGCCATACGGGGCCACCCTGGTCGACGCGGTCCGCAGCGCGACCGCATTGGATGCGATGGCGCGCTCGGCGGCGTCGGGGACGTGGGTGACGCTGGAGGCGTAGCCCTGTGGGCCCGCCACCCGGCCGGGTCGGAGCCGTGTCTGCACCGCCACCCGTCGCTGTTGCATCAGACGTGAGTTGGTAGGGAGCCGCAACTCGATAGCCGACCCCGGAAAAGAGACGGACAGGCCCGTCGGATGACCGTCGGATGACCGTCGGATGACCGTCGGATGCACCCGCTCGGCGGCGTCGCGCGGCCCGGGCGGCGCCCCGGATACCGGGCGACGTAGCCAGCCGTCCGGCCGACCTGGATCCACTGCCCGCCGGCTCAGGGTTCAGGTCACCATGGCGTAGACCGCCACCCCCAGGATGAAGAGCGCGAAGGCCAGGACGACGGCGCAGGTGAGACGGAACCGGAACCTGCTCCAGTGCTCCGCCCGGCGACCGTCGGCAGTGTCGGTGCGCCAGACCGACGGGATGTCGACGCGCCCTTCGGCGATAGCCGTCGCGGCCCGTCGCACATCCCCGGGGTGATAGGAGTAGAAGGTCGGCGCCGCGCCGTACGTGCCCCGGCTCTCCCCGCCGTACTGACGGACGCGGACATCCATACGACGCGCCGCACCCGGCAGCCACTCCTCACGCACCGGCCACAGCTCGGCGACCTCGCGACGGTCCAGCCAGGGCTCCTCCTCCTCCTGCGCTGGCTCGGGCACTCCCGGATCCGGCGTTCGCGGCATGCTTCCCCCTTGATGCGGCAAGCCCTCAGTACACACCGCCGCCCCGCACGCCGACAGAGCGCCGACGGCGCAGCCACACGCGATCGATGCAGCCCTCCGAACCGTCAGGCGAGGCGCGATGCCGAGTCTCCTTTGTCCTCGACGTGGACGACGTGAAGTTCGGTGCCGTCCCGGTGGCGCTTGGAACGTCCGAACAGCCCGACAGCGACGTTCGACCGGTCCTGAGGCTCATCAGGGCCGACATAGGTGAGAGCGGCGTCGTGATGCCCGGTGACGACCCGTCCCTCGACGTCCTTGAGTTTCTTGCGAACGGCGACCTGCGGAAACGTGATCGCCGAGGGGGCGTTCGCAGAACTCGCGGAGATGGTCAATTGTGAGAGTCGCGGACCACCGCCAACCCGCCGACCCGGGTCGTGATGCCCGCCGGCCCGCGCCGGGCCGAAGCGAGCACGCTGGCCGGTCGACCGAGGGTGTCACCCTGCTCCACCTCGATCGCGACCGTCTGCGCCCCTGTCGTGTCGAGCAGGTGGGCGGCCAGGCAGCCGGTGCTGTTGGCGTTGGCGACGTCCTCGTCGACACCGATCGCCGGCGCGAACATCCGCGCCGCACCCGGTCGGTCGCCCACCGGCGGTACGTACACGAAACAGCCGAGGAGCCCGTACCGCCGGCACGCCGCGGTCAGCCTGCCGAGGTGTGGGTGGACTCGGAGCAGCGCCGACCGGTCGTGGACCGGTACCAGCATGCGTGGTGCGCCGGGCGCGGCGACCCGTGGCGCGTCGGTCGGATGCGGATCGTCCGCGGTGAGCCCGAGCGCGGCGACGATCGCGGCGCGCTCGTCCGGTGCCGGGTGACGCAGCGCGACGAGGCCCTGGTCGAACCACACCTCGATGCCGGCGGGGCGGCGGATCGCGACGGTGTCGAACGTGCGCCCGCCGGTGTGTTGACGGTCGTTCAGCTCGTCCAGCGCGGTGCGGGTCAACCGGACGGCCTGCGCGGCAACAGTGCCGTGGCCGCAGCCGGACAGTTCGGCGGTGGCGGTGAAGAACCGGACCGGCCGGCCACCGTCCGGCGTCCGCCCCGGGCCGAGGAACGCCGCGTGCGAGGTGCCGGCCGCAGCAGCGACCGCACGCCGGTCCGCGTCCGTCGCCGCCGGGTCGTCGTCGGTGACGGACGTGGGGCTACCGCCCCGGCCGTCGCGCCGCACGCACGCATCAACCACCGTGACATCCCGCCAGGACATCGGCCCACCTTTGACGCTCGACGAACCGGCAACCGCGAACGGCGTCCGCCGATAGCCGGACCTGGCCGCAACGGCCGACCGAACGCGTCCCGGAGCGTACCGTCCTGCCTCAGCCGGTGCCGTCCTGCACCGGATAGTGGATGACGACCGCACCGCCGGTGGCGTAGTTGGCGACATCGGCGGCCACCCGCCGGCCGTGCGGCGACGCCCGCGCCGCGGCCATGGCGGCGGCATCGGCGAAGTCGCCTTCGAAGACCGCGAAATACGGCGCTTCTCCCTCGGTCGCCGCCACGTCGAAGCTGTAGCGCCACGCGAGCAGGCCGGGCCAATTCATGACCAGCGGAAGGTGGTTGGTCACGTAGTAGTCGCGGAAGTGGTCAGGGTCGGCGGGCTTGGAATACAGGACTACCAACTTATGCACGACGACCTCCGTCCAGATCAAGGCCGGCGGGCTTGGAACGCGTACGGCGAGGAAGGCCGGCGCCGCAACGGTGCCGTGACAGCACGCGGGCAGTTCGCCCGGGCATCATGCGCGCGAACAGCGCACCTGCCTGCTCGGTGTACGGCGCTTCCAGCAGGGCTATCCGCGACATCGACTCTCCCATTGAGGGTGTTTCGAAATCAGAAACGCGAGAAACGCTAGTGTTTCGAATAACGGAACGCAAGGAGCGTCATGCCGACACCGCGCCCAGGAAAACCGGTTCGTGGTTCGACGACCGGCCGTCCGATCATGGCCGCGATGGATCTCTTCGGCCGTCGGTGGGCGCTGCGCATTCTCTGGGAGCTGCGGGCGGGGCCGCTCGGTGCGCGTGAGCTGCTGACACGGTGCGCAGGTCTGTCATCCAGTGTTCTCTACCAGCGGCTTCGCGAACTCACGTCAAGCGGGATCATCGCCCCTTCAGCCGATGGCTACGAGCTCACCCCACTGGGGACAGCACTCGGTCACGCCCTCCGACCGCTCGACGAATGGGCGATCACCTGGGCGCAGGTGCAGGCGCAGGCGCAAGCGCGGAACGATCAGAATCCTGTGGAGACATGAAGGTCGCGGGCTCTTCGATCGTTGAAGATCACCGCGTTCGAGAACAGCGCGTTGAACGTCGCCGTCTTCTCCTGGTGGGTGCCGTCGGCGGCAACGGTGGAGCCGTCGCTCGCCTGCGAGATGTCGAGCTCGGCGTGCGCGTCGACTGGCGGGTTTTCTCGTCGTTGACGAGACACTCCCCTCAATAACGGTACGCGGTTGTCGCGATCTCGATGAAGGATCGGATCAACGGGTTGGTGTCACCCTTGTTCCACGCCGCCACCACTCGGCTCGGAGGCATGTCGATCAGCGGCACCAGGGCCAGTCCCCCGGGCAGGTCGTGCCCGAGCGGGGCCAGGCCGACCGTGCCGTTCCACAGCACGGTCTGCAGGCATTCCTGGACGGCGCGCACCACTGGGCCCTCACGCGGCCTGCCACCGTTCCAGTACGACTGCCAGACAGGGTCGGTGCCCTGCGGGAACTGGAACCAGCGGCGGTCGCTCAGCTCTGCCAGCCGCAGCCCGTCGCGGCCGGCCAGCGGATCGTCGGCGCGCAGAACCACGCCGACCGGATCGGTCCGCAGCTCACGCACCGTCAGGGCGGTCTCGTCGAACGGCGCCCGGGTCAGCGCGACATCGACCAGTCCGGCGCGCAGCCCGCAGGTCGGGTCGGTCAGATCGGTCTCGCGAATGCGGATGTCGATGCCGGGGCGGCTGCGACGGTAGGCGGCGGCCAGCCTGGCCACTCCCGGGTCGGTGCCGTCGCCCAGGAGACCGATGGTGATGGTCGCGACGCCGGCCGCCGCGCTCACGCGTAACCGGACGCGGTCGGCATGGTCGAGCAGGGCCCGCGCCTCGTCCAGCAGCACCGAGCCCACCGCAGTGAGCGTGACCCCCGCAGGCGAGCGGGTGAACAGCGGGGCACCGACCTCGGCCTCCATCTGCTTGATCGCCCGGCTCAGCGGCGGCTGACTCAGGTGCAGTCGGGTGGCGGCCCGGCCGAAATGGAGTTCCTCGGCGACCGCCACGAAGTAGCGCAGGGTCCGTAGCTCCACGCTGCAACAATACCCACGCGGTATCAGCGCCACAGGACGAGTCTTGGACACCGGCGGGTCCCCGCCGGTGAACTCGTGCGCATGGCCGAAGAAGCGAAGACCGACAAGCCGCAGACTCACCCCGGTGTATCGGTGGTGGGTGCCGGCGACGGCGAGACGATCGTTCTGGGCACCACACGCATGCGCGTTCTGGAGGACGGCAGCCACACCGGGCACCGCCTCGCGATCGCCGAGTCCGTTCTCGCCCCGTACACCCAGGGACCGCCGCAGCACCGCCACGCCCGCCACGACGAGGGCTTCTACGTCCTCTCCGGCACCGTGCGATTCACCGTCGGGGACGAGGACCACGACGCCGCCGCGGGCACGCTCGTGATGGTTCCGCCCGGTACCCCGCACACCTTCGCCAACCCGACCGGCCGACCCGCCGTCATGCTCAGCACCTTCACCCCCGACCTGTACGTCCAGTACTTCCGGGACCTCCAAGACGTGCTCGCCGACGGCCGGCCGCTGACGCCACAGGCCAACATCGACGCGATGAGCCGCTACGCGACCGAGCCCGCCACCGGCCCGGCCTGAGGCGGTATGGCCACGGACCGTGGGCCGACACCAGGCCGAAACCCCGTACGCGCGGCGGCCGCATGGCGCGTGAGGGGCTCTTGACGCAGACCCGCCGAACTGAAGAGATCATTCGTGCGGCCGTTCGCAACCTACACATATCTCTCTGAAAGGGAGACCCGATGCGATTACCGTTGTTCCCGTCCCGTACCAGGGCACGCTCCGGCCCGCGCGGATCGCGGCTGACCGCCGTCCTGACCTCCGCGCTGCTGGCTGCCGGACTGCTGGTCGGTGCCGCACCTGGCCCGGGTGGCTTCTCGGCGCGGGCCGACGACCGGCGGACAGACCCATCGTCAGACGGCAGCCTGTCGTTCACCACCTACAACATGCAGGGTTCCAGCCGCGGGTTGCGCTGGAACGGCGAGGTCGGACCACTGACGATGCGACATCAGGTCGTCGCCCTCCAGGAGGTCGGCAACGGACCGCCCCCAGAACCGCACCAGACCCGGGGCACCGGTGAATCGATCCCCATCCCCGGTCCGTTCCCGGCCGGCCTGCCGAACCATGTGAGCCACACGCAGTGGGAATACCACCACCACCGCCTTCACGTCTACTACCTGCAGACCGACCCGCGTCGCGACAGCGCCACGGGACGGGATCGCTGGCAGGGCGGCCGGGTCAACCTGGCAGTCGTCACGCACGACCCCGCGGCCGAGGTCCGCGTCATCGAGAACCCGCTGTACGACCGCGACGAACCTCGCGACGACTACCGCTACCGCCGCGCCCTCGGTGTACGGATCGGCAACACCGTCTACTACAACGTCCACGCCCGCGGCGGCGACGTCCCCGGCCTGCTCGCGGGAATCCGCGCGGCCGCCCGGCCCGGCGAGAACTGGGTCATGGTCGGCGACTTCAACCTCAACATCCGCAACCGTACCGACCAGCAGGCCAGGGACCAGACTCTGCACCTGCGTGCCGACGAGCAACTGGCGCGTCCCAACCGCCCCACCCACCAACAAGGCGGCGAACTCGACTACGCGATCACCCGCGGTACACCCCGGTTCAACGCGGACATTCCCGCGGCGCGCGGGGCGGACCACTATCCCGTCCAGTTCGAACCGGCTCCCACTCCCGTTCCGGCCGCGCCCGACGGCCCGGTGCACAACTTCACCTCGAGCCTCGAGAACGCCCGGACCGGGTTGGTCCTGGACGCCGAGAACAGGGCCTGGGGTGAGGTGACCACCACCCAGGAGCGTTACAACCTGCGTCAACGGTTCCGTGTGAACACCGTGCAGGCGCACTGGTACGGCTTCGCCGTCGGCAGCAGCCCCGGGGCGAGGTCCGGCGCCCGAAGCGCTCTCGCCGACCGCGCCGCCGGGATGTGCCCCGGCCTCAACCCGTTCCTCCCTGTGTCCGTCATCGTGCTGTCGTGCGACTCCCCCCTCGCACAGTGGCAACCCGACGACCTCGGGACACCCGGCGGTCCGCTGCGCTGGCACAACTCGGCCTATCCGGGCCTGTGCCTGACCGGTCTGGGCAACGAACAGCGTGTCCTGGCCCTGGCGTGCAACGGCAGTCCCTCACAGCAGTGGTGGGACAATTCCCGCGGGGTGTCCGACCGCGCGTGGGAGGACGGTGACCTGCGGGTCCGGCTGCGTGCCTGGAACGGCCTCTACCTGGACCAGTTCGGGGAGCCCGGCCGTGACGGCACCCCACTGACCACCCGTTCGCGCATCAACGCGTTCACCCAGCGCTGGGACATGGAATACGCCGGCCTGGGCGACAACATCGTCCGGCTGAAGGCGTTCGGCAGCGGTGGTCGCTGCGTCGACATCCTGGACACCCATCAGCCCCGGCCCGGCGCACGATCCCTGCTGCACGACTGCAGCGACCGAGGCGCCAGGGACGACGGCACGGGGCACCGCTGGCAGGCGGAGATGTACGAGGACGGCTCCCTCCGCTTCCGCAACGAGGCCGCACACCAGTGCCTGGTGCCGTCGGCGCGGGAAGCGGCCTACGTGACGATCGAGAACTGCAACGACGACGCCCGGCAGCGGTGGACGATCGTGCCGTAGCCGTGACGCCGTGACCGTCACCCCGCGGCGGCGGGGCGAACCGGGCCTGGGCCGACGCACAGCAGTCGGCCCAGGCCCCACCGACGGGCCTCCGCCCTCTCCTCACACGTGCTCAGTGACCGACCGGCCCAGAGCCCCGCGACACCCTCGACCGGATCACCGCCACGGAGACCTGCACACACAGCAGCGGCACGTGGAGGCGTAACGTGCACCCGACGCTGCAGCGAAGAGCTGGCGCCAGACATGATCCGTTTGTTGCGGGTGTTGACGCCTTCGGTCCGACCACGTTACGACAAGTTGCAGGTCCGCCAAGAGGCCACGGTCCTCGTAGCAGCCATCAACGAATGGCTGTGAACAGCGCATGTGACACACGCGCAAACTGATCGCGCAAGCATGGACCCGCAGTTACTCCACGGCTGCTTCAAGCAGGATCTGTGCTAGTTCGCGCGGCTGGGAAAACATCGGCCAGTGGCCGGTGCCCATCTTGACCATCCGCCAGTGCTTGCTGTCCACCAACTCGGCCACGTCGTCGTCGAGTTCGTCCCCGGCGAGCAGACACTGAATGTACGTCGCCGGAAGTTCACCGAGCGGCCCTGCCAACTCGGCGGGCTCGGTCAGCGTGGCGCCCGGGTGAGGTGTCGAGCCACGCACGAGGCGTGCGATCTGCTCATCGGTGAGACCCTCCCCGTCGTAGTGAGCGGCGGGTACGAGCGGCCAAAACCCTCCGTTTTTGGCGATCGATGCCTTCACCTGCGTCCCGCCGTCCGGCCAGGCGGAGACAAACGACTTGCCATCAGTCGGAACACTGGAGTCGACGAATACGACGCGGGCCAGCCGGTCACCGATCCGCTCTGCGGCCTGACCGACCGGAATACCCGAGTAGCTGTGGCCGACCAGGACGACATCACGTAGAGCCTTGCGTTCGACCTCGGCAACGATGTCCTGAACGTGGGTTGCCTGCCCCGCCGTTACCCCCCGCTTGTCCGCAAGCCCGGACAAGGTCAACGGGTAAACGCCGTGACCTGCTGCATCCAGGTAGGGCACCACCTCGTCCCATGCCCACGCCCCGAGCCGCGCACCTGCAACCAGCACGAAATTCACCATGTCCGCACCGTAGCGAGACAGACCACCAATCGCTTGAAAATACGTTCGATACACGCCCTGGACACTCACCGCGTATCGCCAGAAGGTGTCTCCGTGGCTGGCGGCAGCGCTCTACTGTCCTCCATCGCTTGCACTCGGACACTCTCGAAGGTCTTGCGCGAACATGGGCCTCGTGTGTCGGCCCTGTCCTAGCCAAGCACCCCAGTAGATTGTCCGGTCCGTGAGGAAAAGGACTCCATCCTGCGGGCCGTCCCACGGGCTTCGTGCGGGGGCACTGGCAATCTTCTGCTCCCGAGGCTCGAGCATGGGCTCAATTGTGAGAGAGCCGGGCATCCGCGTCATTGCTCACGCTGCCCTCACCCGGTAAGGTGCCGATCTTCGGCCGGCGGAAGCTGTACGGAGTTCTCGAAGGCCAGGCACATCATGCATCTCGCCGACCACCCCGCACGCCGCCGCCTCAATGCCGCGCTGGACAACCTCGCCATCACCTTCCGCGATGCGACCACGCATCCGGACGAGCACAACTGCGACTGCCACTGGGGCAGTTCGGAAGAACTCTCCCTGCTGAAGACGCCGAACGTGGAGCTGGAGCCGGACCTCCTGCGCCGGACCCGGCAGTCCTGGTCCTGGACCGATCACGCGGCCGTGCTGCGCCGGATACTGCCGCAGTTCGCCACAGCACTGATCGCCGGTCGCGCGGAGCCCCTGTTCGGCCTGGAAGAGGCCGGATACTGCTTCGCCCTCGGCCGCTGGCAGCAGTGGCCCGACGATCAAGCCGGTCCGGTACGCGAGTTCTTGCACGCCTGGTGGGTGCAGAGCCTCACCGACCCGGATGCGATCGTCCCGGCGCACCAGGTCTTCGCGATGTGCGCCGAGGCCTCCGGAACGCTCGGGCCCTGGCTCACCGACTGGGAGGAGCAGACCGGTCCCCTCAGCGACCGCCGTCTCGCCGAGACGGCGGCGCAATGGGAGTACAAGCTCCTGGGGGACAGCCTGCCGTGGAGGCTGAGCTGGTACGAGCATGACGAAGAGGAGATGCGCGCCGAACTGGTCGCGTGGCTCCTCGGACACGCTGCGGCACGACTCCGCGAGTCGGGCGCTTCGACGGATGTGCAGCACCGGATACGGCTGCTCGGTCTCACCGGGCCGGACCGCTGGACGGATCCGCACTGGCCCGACCACACCTACTGACAACCAGCCGACGCGACCACATCGCCGCGAAGCGTCGGTCGTAGGGATCCGATCAGTAGCCGAAGAAGTGACGCGTCAGGTCTCTGACCTCGGGCTCTTCCTCCCGGTGCCTTTCTGACCAGCACGGATGGGGTGATTGGCTGTCATCGTCTGTCAGGGTTGTTCGTCTCGGACGGCCGAGACGGCCCAGGCGCCGCTGCTACCGCTTCTGGGCTCGGTACTGCTTGAGCAGAGCCGTGATCTTGTCGCTGTCGGCCGCGCCGTTCAGCTCGACCAGTAGAAGATCGGGACACAGCTCGTAGAGATCGCCCCACCATCGGCGCCCTCGGTTGTCCCAGATCCGGTAGCCGCCCGGCACGCCTCTGGCTACGTACCGACGCCTACTCATGGCTGCTCCCCGGCCGTGACAGCCGCAGGACTTCGTCACGGACTCCCTTGTTTTGGTCAGCGGTGAGGCTCACAAGCTGATCCACGAACTCGTCCGTCCGATCGTCGGCGATCAGCCGACTCCGGTAGCCGAACACCTCGCCGTCGAGCTGGTCGGCGGTCGCCCCCTCCTCGGCCCGCGACAGCGCTGCCAGCACCGCGCGCAGACCGACCAGGTCCCTCCGTTCGAGCAAGGCCTGCGCCGTCTCCTGCGTAACTGCGGTGTCGTGGGCGTCCAATAGGAGCCGCTCAAGGATTGGGCCGGCCTCTTCCCGCTCTGCCCACGCCGCAAGCTGTCGGCCGGCCGCGGCTCTTCGAGACCACGATTCCGATTCCGAGTCACGAAGCGCTGCCGTCAATCGGTCTGCCCACTGGTCCTGGCTCACATAGCCATGCTGCCTGTAGCGAGATCGTGCTGGAAGAGACCAAAGCACTGATCAAGCGCCGGGAGAGGGCTTGAAAGACGGCGGACCGCACGGCGGATCGCCAGGCGGCGGGCGAGACCGGGCACGGCGTAGGCGGTGACCGCCAGAACCGCCGCGGCAGTGAACGTGGCCACCGGGCCGATCCAGCAGGAGACGAGCAAGGAGGCGCCGGTCAGGAGCAGAACGGCGAGGGTGAGCGCGAGCGCCTGGTCGTGGTCGCGGTGCACCGGATCTGCCTGTTGGCTCATGCCCGGGCGCAGGCACCCGGGCGGCACCTGGCCTTCGGATACGACCCGGCACAGGCTCCCGCCGCCGCACTCGCGGTACTGCGACCAGGAGTTGCGGTCGACGGCGACGATGCACGACCGCACCCGCTCGCCCCGGCGCAGGTACCGCACGACCGGCGAACGCGTCGTCGCGTCCAGTCCCTCGTTCCACGCCGGCCTGCGCACCGTCACCTCCTGGACCGCCCGCCACGTCGACGTACACGATGCGGCAGCGGTCGGCGGAGCAGCGGACAGGGCGGTCGCGAAGGCGGCGACGGCGGCAGCGACCGCCATGGTGAGCAGACGTCGAGTCGGATGCATGACGACTCGTTCCCGTGCGTCGACGTCGCGCCCGCGGCCAAGGGCGCCTGCGCCATGCTGAAGGTCCGCGGCATCACCGAGACCGGTGCGCAGGCCGGCCGAAGATCACGGGCCGGCCTCCGCTGAACCGGGCCGCGTTTCCCTGCTTGCCATGGGCGATCACACCGCCGTACATTCCCTGCACCCGGCTTGTCCGGCCGCTTCGTCTATCCCCTTTGAGCACATGAGGAGCGCCCGATATGACGGGTGTACTGGCGGTCGCAGGCGGCACCGCATCCGGCAAGTCCACCCTTGCCGAAGCCCTGTCGCTGCAGTGTCCCGAGAGCGTGGCCCTGGTCCATCTGGACGACTACTACGTGCCCGCGCACGACCCCCTGAGGGGTGTGTGGACGGTCAGTGCCGACGGGCACGCCGTCCTCGACTGGAACCATCCGGGGTCGATCGACGAGACAGCGGTGGCACACGCCATCGACGCGGCGCTGCTGCGCCCCGGTGTGCTGCTGGTGGTGGTCGAGGGCCTGTTCGCGCTGTCACTGCCGTCCGTGGTCCGGCGGGCGGCGTGGCGGGTGTACGTCGACACCCCCGACGACATACGCCTGGCCCGCAAGATCCTCCGGAAGATCGAGGTGCAGCGGCAGGACCCCCGGCTGTCCCTGCGCAACTATCTGCAGACCGGCAGGGACCGCCACGCAGACCACGTCACGCCCTCCCGGGCAGCGGCCGATCTGGTCGTGGACGGGACCGCGAGCGAGGCGGAGATGCTGGCGGCCGTCGAGCCGCTGATCGGGCCCGTCTTCGCGCCGCCGCCCGCGGCGCCCTCGCGGGCACGGGGGGTGCGCGGTGTGACCCGTACCCCCGGGGTCCCGGTGTTCGCGCTGTGACGTGTCCCGGAGGCACCGGACCCGGCGAGGGACGCCGCGTGATCACGCTTCCGGGAACACAGCCCAACCCCCGGCGGGCTCTCAGGCGAATCACGACCGATCCAGTTCATCTGCGGCCAGGCGAACTGCGGGGGCGACATATGGCGGGATCAGGGGAAGGCCCGCATCCAGGCTCTCTTCCGCTCCGCCCGGCACCGCGTGGGCGGGCTCTTCGGGATGCTCCACGACGGCACCTTCCACCAACCACGCACCACCGGAACAGCCACCGCAGACCACTCAGCCTTGATGAAGGACATAGAGGCACCGCCCGCGGATAAGCGAGCGAGCTCGGACCAATAGGTCCGGCTCGCAGGCTGTTCGGGGCGCGGCGGCTACAGGTCGAACTCGATGTGCTCGATGTCCCTGAAGCGGACCTCCTCCAGTTGCCCGGCGCGGCGGCCGTTGTCCTGTAAGTGGACGCCCACACCCGATTGCTCGCGGGTCTGCGACGAAGGGCCGTCAGCCGATCGGTTCGGGAGTGATTCCCCGCCGGGGCGCCGCGCTGGTCGTGGCCCGCGGAGGAGTACTCGGCGACGCGCTGGGCCGAGGGCGAGGCCGCGACCGTGGTGATGGACCTGAGGTCCGGCGCGTTTCTCGTCGTGGTCGAGGGGTCGGAGGATGACGGCCGCCGCCCCCCGTCCTGGCGGTCGGCCGTACCCGGGGAAGAACCGCCGGTACACCACCCGTATATGACCCTCATCTGACCCTCATCCGACCCGCGAATGGCCCGCATATGGCCCTTATCTCGCCTTTTCCGGTCCTGGAATGGCGCGTTCCCTCTCTCCGACAACCGAGTGTCACTTCCCTTCCCTCTTCGCATTACAGGGAAGCGCGGAGGAGGCACGATGGAGTTCAGGCTGTTGGGGACGGTGGGGATCGTCATGGATTCGGGCCGTCTGACACTCGGCCCGCCCAAGCGGCGCAGTCTGCTGGCCACCCTGCTGCTGCTGCCGAACCGGCCCGTTCCCGTGTCAGCCCTGGGCAAGGCACTGTGGGAGGGGGAGCCGCCGGTCCGGGCGCGCTCGGTCGTCCAGGGCCACGTCTCCCACCTGCGCAGTCTCATCGAAGGCTCGGGCGGCGCCGGGTACGGCGTGGACCTCGTCACCCACACCGGTGCCTATGAACTGCGCACGCCCGCAGGCCGGGTGGACAGTGCGCGATTCAAGGAGCTGGTGCGGCAGGCCCGGTCCCAGCCGGACGCCGCCGAGGTGGTGCGGCTGCTGCACCAGGCACTGGCGCTGTGGCAGGGCCCCGCCCTCACCGGCACCACCGCCGGGCCCCTGCTGCTGGACGCGGCCCGCGCCCTGGAGGAGGAGCGGGTCGGCGCGGTGGAGCAACTGGCCGACGCCTACGGCACGCTGGGGCAGCACGAGCGGGCGGCCGCCGAACTGGACGCCGAGATCGCCGCCTATCCGCTGCGCGAGTCCCTGGCGGCCGCCCTGATCCTGGCACTCCACCGCTCGGGTCGGCGGGCGCAGGCCGTGGAACGCTTCCACCACACGCGGCGGCTCCTCGCCGACGAGCTGGGCGTGTGTCCCGGGCCGCGGCTCACCCAAGCCTTCGAGGAGGTACTGCGCGAGGAACCACCGGCCCCTCGCCGCACGCGACCGTCCCCGGCCCGACCGCCGTCACCGGATACGTCGTCGTGCCCGGCCGGACAGTCGTACCCGGCCGGACAGTCGTCCCCAGGCACGCTGGCGTCCCCGGCCGACTCGCCGTCGTCAGCCGACTCGCCGTCGCCGACCGGGCCGGTGACTCCGGCCCGGCTGCCGTCCCCGGCCGAGCAGCCGTCCAGCGCGCCCGCGGCGCCGCGTACCGTTGCCTTCGGCGGGCGGAGCTCTCTGCCGCGCTCCCCGGGAGGCTTCACCGGGCGCGCGGCCCAGCTGGCCCGGTTGGACGCGCTGACCGCGGAGGACGCACCCGTCTGCCTGGTCACGGGCCCCGCGGGCGTCGGCAAGACGACGCTGGCCGTGCACTGGGCCCACCACAACGCCGGCCGGTTCCCCGACGGCCTGCTCTTCGCGGATCTGGGCGGCTTCGGGGCACACGGCCCGGCGGACGGGGAACTCGTGCTCCACGGGTTCCTGCGGCGGCTCGGAGTGGCCCCGGAAGACGTCCCGGACTCGGCGGAGGGTGCGGGTGCGCTCTACCGGGAGCTGACCGCGGACCGGCGCGTCCTGGTGGTGCTCGACGACGCGGGCTCCTCGGCCCACGTGCGCCCCCTGCTGCCCGGCGGAGCCCGCTGCGTCACCCTGGTCACCTCACGGGACCGGCTGGAGGGTCTGATCGTCTCCGAGGCGGCCCGGCCCGTACCGGTCGGCATCCTGGACGACGGCGACTCCGCGGCGCTGCTTGTCTCCGTACTCGGAGCGCGGCGGGTCGCCGCCGAGCCCGCCGCCGCACGGCGCCTGGCCGAACTGTGCGGAGGACTGCCGCTGGCCCTGCGGGTGGTGGCGGCCCGGCTGGCCTACCAGCCGGACACCTCCCTCGAAGGAATGGCCGCACAACTCCATGACGGCAACCGCAGACTGGCCCTGCTGTCCGTGGACGACCGGGGACCGCGCGCCGCCCTCGGCGCCTCGCTGCGGCACGTCGCGCCTCAGGACCGCCGGATGCTGTACGCGCTGGCGTCGCACCCGGGCGGACGCATCGACGTCCACGCGGCGGCGGCCCTGGCCGGGACCACCGAGGATGCAGCCCTGGGCGCGCTCGACACCCTGGCCGGCGCCCACCTCGTGGTGGAGGAACGCGACGGTCACTGGTCCCTGCACGACATGATCCGCCTCTACGCCCGCAGCACCGGCCCTCGGTCCGAGGACGCCGTGACCGGGCCGGACGCGGAGGGCGCGCTGCGGCGGTTGGTGGACCTGCTGCTGCGCACCTGCCTGGCCGCCACCGAGGCCGCCGAGCCCTCGTCGCAGGTGTGCTGCGCCCTGCCGCCGGAGACCTGGTTGCCGTTCACCCGCCCGGAGTTCACCTCCCGTCCCCAGGCCCTGCACTGGTATGCCGAACAGCGGGAACTGCTCGCCCGGACTGTCGCCGCCGCCCGCGCCAGGGGACTGCACGCGCAGGCGTGGCGGCTGGGCATCCTCCAGTGGCCGCTGATGATCCTGCGCCCGCGCGACGAGTGGTGCCCCCTGCTGGCCGACGCGCTCGACTCCGCTCAGCGTGACCCGCACGCGGCCGGCGGCGACGGCGAGTCGCGGGTCCGGGCGCTGCTCGGCTGGCTGCTGATCGAGCAGGACCGGCTGCCCGAGGCCGTACGACACCTGGAGGCGGCCCCCGCGATGGCCGTGGACCCGGTCTCCGCGGCCACGGCCCGGATCAACCTCGGCATGGCGTACGCCCGGCACGGTGAAGTCCGGCGGGCTCAGGCCGAGTGTCTGCGCGGACTGGCGCTGGCGGTCCGCTGCGGCCATCTGTCCAGCCAGCGCCTGGCCCTTCAGCATCTCGCCCGGATGGCCCTCGACGGCGGCCGGCCCGAACAGGCGCTGGCCCTCGTCCGGCAGGCGCTCACGCTGACCCGCGCGGAGGAGGAGGTCGCCGGATGGGTGTGGCTGCGCCTCCAGTGCGGGCAAGCCCTGTGGCAGCTCGGCCGCACCGCCGAGGCCCTGGCGGAACTGGAGGAGTCCGCCGGGCGGGCGGAGGCGCACGGCCTGCACGAGTCGGCCGGGCACGCGCTGGAACTGCTCTCGCGGATCACGGGCGCCCAGGAGTACGCCGAGCGCCGCGCCGTGTTGGCCACGCGCGCCGAGGAGGGCACACGGCGGGCGTGAGCGGGGCGTCAGCGGTACGTCGGTGAGACGTGGGCGAAACGTGGGCGGGTGCCGAGAGGCTCGTCCCGTCTCTGACGAACAGCCGCTCGCGGCACACACACAAACGGTGGACTTGTTATGCGCATGCGAAAGACCGCTGCCGGATCCCTGGTCCTGGCGGCACTCCTGCTCGGTGGCGCCGGCGCCCAGTCGGCGCAGGCGGCCGACTACCGCATCCCGGGCGGTCACTACGACACGTACGTCGCGTGCCGCACGGCCGGTTCGCTGAGCGTCGGCATGGGGCTGTTCAGCCGCTTCGAGTGTGTGGACAACGGAAGCGGCGCGTTCGACCTGTTCTACGTGAGCTGATCACCCGCCCGGCCGGAGCGGCCTTCCAGCCGGGCCGGTCCGCCTCTCCCCTCCGCCCTTTTCCCTTTCCCGGAAGGCATGTTCACGATGTCCGCACGTTCCACATGTTCCGCACGTTCCGCACGCCGCCCAGCCCGCTGGCGGGCCGTGGCCCTGTCCGTGGCCGCGTTCGCCGGTGCCGCCGCGGGTCTCGCCCCGGCCGCACAGGCGGCACCCGCCACCGGCGCCCCGGCGTCCGCCTCCGTGAGCGCCTCCTCCGCCCGCAGCGTGGCCGTGGCCTTCAGCAACAACACCGATCAACAGCTGATCCGCACCTACTCCAACCTCTCGCACGGCTGCTGGGACAACGACAGCCTCCCGCCCGACTACGTGGCCAAGCACACCAGCCCCCGCTGGGGCAGTCACTCCTGCGGGATGCTCACGGGCACCGAGGGATACACCAACTTCAAGATCGCGGGCACCGACCAGGTGGTGTACCTCCACTGGGACAACCCCTACTCGGGCCACAACAGTTACGGGTGCGACGCCCCGGCCGGGTACAACTGCGCGATCAGCGACGGCGGCGGCGACAACGCCACCGTGTACATGACGCTCACCGGAGGTCCGGCGCGGCTGACGGCCCGCACCGCCGGCGTGGCCCGCACCGCCAGTGCGGCGCGGAGCACCAGGGTCTACCTCACGAACTACTCGGGCCGTTCGTTCGTGCGTACCGGGGCGAGCCTGTCACACGGCATCTGGAGCGAGAACGCGCTGCCGCCGTCGCTCATCAACCCCAGCGACAGCGGCACCTGGCAGAGCGAGTCCGACGGTTTCATGACCGGCACGGAGGGCCAGGCCACGTACACGATGTCGGGCGGCGGCACCGTCTCGGTCAGCTGGGACAACCCGTTCAGCGGCCACAACAGCTACAGCTGCAACGTCTCCGCCGGGTTCGCGTGCGACCAGGTGGGCGGCGGCGGCGACAACGCGCGGGTCACCTTCACGGTCCGCCGGACCGCCTGACCTGCCCGCTCACCGTCGTACGACCGGCTCAGCACACACCCGACCCTCGCAAGGAGCACCATGCGCAAGGAAATCCCCGCCCTCCTGCTCGCCGCCGCCCTGCTCACCGGCGCCGCCCCCGGCGCCCAGGCCGCCGACGCGCACCCGCACACGGCGCCGACGGCCGTGGCGGTACGACCCCAGGTCGTCCTGAACTCCTTCTTCTGGGACTTCCAGAGCAGCAATGCCTCGGTGATCCGCAACACCTACGGCCAGGCCATCAGCCGGCTGCGCCAGTCGGCCGGCCACGCGTACGCGGCCGATCCGTCGTTCCAGGTGACGAGCGATCAGGCCGACATCGCGACGATGACCGTGCTGCTTCCCGGAAATCGCCAGGTCAGCCTCCACTACACCACCGACAACCTCTACCTGCGCGGCTTCTCGGTGGGTCAGGGAGAGGTGGTGCAGTTCAACGACTTCGACCTGGGTCACGAGATGGACCGCGACGCGCGCACCCTGCCGTTCAACGGCAGGTACGGGATGGCACAGGGGCACCTCGAGTCCAACTCGTCCCGTACGCGCGCCCAGCTCAGCTTCGGCCTTCACGCTCTCGGTGAGTCGCTGGAGAACCTGTACAACTTCGCGAACGGCTCGGGGAACGTCTCCAACCAGCAGGTCGCCACCGCCGCTCTCACCCTCGTCGCCGCGACGTCCGAGGGGGCCCGCTTCCAGCCCGTGTACCAGGACGTCCTGAACGCGATACCGGGAACAGGCGGCGCCAGCCAGTCCGGCGACGACCTGATACTGGAGAACAACTGGAGCAGTCTGACCGACTTCACCCGCCGGCTCGCGAACCACGAGCACCCTGCCGAGCTGGTCCTGGGCACCCGCCGCTTCCGCACCATCCAGAACGTTCGCAACGTCCTGGTCATGCTGCTGTCCAACTCGGCCCACCTGTAGGCCGGCCCCGGCCCCGGCGCGGGCGGCCTCACCCGTCGCCGCCCGCGCCCTCGGCCGGCCGACCGACCCGCCGTTCATGCAGTGGACGGCGGACGTCGTTCGTGCAGTGGACGGCGGACGTCCCGGACACGGGCACGACGGTGATGGTCCAGCCGGCCGACGGCACCCCGCCCGCCCCCGAGGCGCTCGCGGAGATCATGCCTGACGTCGAGGCGCCCAACGACGAGCTGCGCGCCGTCGGCACCTGGGTCCTCGCCGGCGGCCCGCACGGCCCGGAGACCGCCACCGTGCTCTATGGCTACATTGATCGCGCCGACCACTCCGGACACCGTCGCTGACTGCGGGAGCGGACACGGATAGCGGCCCAGCAGGCGGAATCAACACCCCCGCTGCCGCCGCTCGACGCTCAACCACCCGGTGCCCCACAGGATCAGGCACCCTCCAACAGTCCCGGCTGAACAGCCAGGCTGCGCTGGCCGGCTCGAAGCGGCCCGTCACCGCACTCGCCGATCCGACCCGGGCATTCGCGGAATAGGGGCGAGTCGTAGCGTGCGGGCCGGGCTGCTGGCGTCGGTACTGTTTCCCTCTGCCTGCTGGTTGATCACTTCGCCTGGGCGAGCCAGACCGCGTCGGGGCCGGCCGGGAAGCGCAGCTGACCGGTCGTGTCGTGTACGGCGCGCCACACCGTCTCGGCGACGTCGCTCTCCTTGGTGAACAAGTCTTGGCCCGTGAAGGCATCCATGGTCTTCTTCGCCCACGGTGCGTAGGGGGCCGGGACCAGCTCGTCCGTCGAGGCGCCGTTCGTCGCGTTGGCCGCGAAGTTGGTCGTCAGGCAGGCTCCCGGCTCGACCGTCTTCGCCTGCACGCCGAAGGGCGCGAGTTCGAGGGAGAGGGATGCGGTGAACCCCTCGATGGCCATCTTGCTCGCCTTGTAGACGGCCGAGAGGGGCATGTGGCCCAGCACCACGCTGGACGTCACGTTGACCACCACGCCGGAGCCCCGCTCACGGAACTGGGGCAGCACCGCCTGCGTTGTGGCCATCACGCCGAACGTGTTGGTCTCGAAGACGTCCCGCACCCGGGCCATGGGCGTGCCCTCGAACACGCCGATCGACGGGACGCCGGCATTGTTGACCAGGACGTCGATGGGCCCCGCTGCCTCGAACGCGGCGGTGATGGTCTCGGGCTTGGTCACGTCGAGTTCGACGACGCGCAGCCGGTCCGACTCAGGAAGGACCCCCACACGCGGCGTGCGCATCGTGGCGATGACGTTCCACCCCTGCGAGTGGAAGTAGAGGGCGGTCTCCCGTCCGTATCCGGATGAGGCGCCAGTGATCAGAACTGTCTTCATGCTGTGATCCTTGCGATGGGGTGGGATCCGCAACGAGCAGGCATTTTCCTGCTCAGCGGAAGAACTACTCATCCCATTGAATCGCCATGACCTGCATAAACAGTAGAACTATCCTCTCTTGGACTTGCACGATCCTCTTCCATGCGCCCGTTCCTTTCAGGGCAGGACACTCACGGGGGTGCGCGCGGTGTTCCGCAGGCGGGCCGCATCCCGGCTCGGGGGTTCACCGAACTGGCGGCGGTACTCGCGGCTGAACTGCGAAGGGTTGTCGTAGCCGACGCGCTGTCCGACCCCTGTGACGTCTCCAGGGTGGGTGGCGAGCAGCAGTCGGGCCTCCTGGAGGCGGATCTGTTTCTGGAACTGAATGGGGCTCATCGCGGTAACCGCCTGGAAACTGCGATAGAAGGCGGAGACGCTCATGCCCGACATCCGCGCCACGTCCTCAACCCGGAAGGGCTGCGCGTAGTGCTCGCGGATCCAGCGCACGGCCCGGGAGATATGGCTGAGGCCGCTGTCGGCCAGGCCGAGCTGGCGCACTGTCGCCCCCTGCTCGCCGGTGATCAGGCGCCACAGGATCTCGCGCTTGGCCAGCGGGGCCAGCACGGCCCGGTCGCGGGGCTGGTCGAGCAGGCGCAGTAGCCGGACCACCGTATCGAGCAGGGCGGGCGGGGCGTCGCTGACGGCGATCCCCGACGGCGTGCCTCCGCCGGTGCGAGGGAGGTCGCCTGGACCGGCCTGCAGCAGCAGTTCGGCGACGGCGGACGGTTCCAGGGTGAGGCCGAAGCCGAGGGCGGGCTGCTCGGCGTCGGCCCGGATGAACTGCCCGGTGACAGGCAGGTCGACGGATGCGACCAGGTACTGCCCGGGGCCGTACTCGTAGACCCTCTCGCCCAGCGCGAGTCGTTTGGCGCCCTGGGCGATGACGGCGAGCACCGTGCCGGACATGGAGGGCGCCGGCGGATCCGGCCGGTCGACCTTCGAGATCAGGACGCCGTCGATGGCGGTGGTCCAGTCGGGCCGGGCATGCCGGTCCAGCAGGGTTCGGAACTCGTCTAGGGACATGCGTCCATTGCAGCACTCCCTCCACCATCCTGCTCCCCAGATTGCGAGGATCGTGCAAGTGCTCGCGAGCATCGTTCTAACGTTTCAGCAGGTCAGGAGCATTTAATGGAATCAGTCCACTCCATCAATATCAATGCGAAGGAGAAAAATCGTGCTTGCCACATACGGCTTCAGCGCCACCCTGACCGCTGAGCCCGGGATGGGCGGTCGGCTGGTTGATCTGCTGCTGACCGGCCTGAACGAGGGCAGCCCCGGCGCGAGCGAACACTGCGTCGTCTACCTCGTCTCCCGTTCCGCGACCGACACCGACGTCATCCATGTCACCGAGGGCTGGACCAGCGAGGAGGAGCACCACCGGATCTTCGCCGGCGAGGCCGCCCAGGCCATCGTGGCCCAGATCGCCGGGCTGCTGGCCGAGGAGCCCGAGTACACCGACTACGTCCCGGTCCTCGGCAAGACCGCCTTCTGAGCCCCGGACCGATCTGCCGAACCGCCACCTGGCCGCCTGCCCAGACGCCCCCGTCTTCTTTTGCCCGGCACCACATCACGAAAGGCCCACGCCATGACCCCCGCACGTCCCGCTCTGGACCCCGAACTGCGCGAGCTGCTGACCGGCATGCCCCTCATGCTCCAGCTCACCCCGGAAGTTCTCGCGCAACTGCGACAGCTCCCCTCGGCGCCCGTCGACTCGCTCCTGGCGCACCGGCAGGTCGAAAGGCGCGAGGTCAGCGTGCCGGCCACGGACGGTGCCCAGATCCGCATGTCAGTCTTCAGCCCCGCGGACACCGATCGCACCACGGCCGCCCCTTGCGTCTACTGGATCCATGGTGGCGGGATGGTCATGGGCGACCGCTTCTCGCAGATCGACATCCCGCTGGAATGGCTCGACGAGTTCGGCGCGGTCGTGATCTCCGTGGACTACCGGCTCGCACCGGAAGCCACCGGCACCACCCTCGTCGACGACTGCTACCAAGGTCTGCTCTGGACCGCCGAACACTCCGAAGAACTGGGCATCGACCCCACCCGGATCATCGTCGCCGGCGCCAGCGCCGGCGGCGGCCTCGCTGCCGGCCTCACCCTGCTGGCACGCGACCTCGGCGCCCCGGCGATCGCCGCTCAGGTGTTGATCTGCCCCATGCTCGACCACCGCAACACCACCACCTCCAGCCGCCAGTACTCCGGCGTACCCGGTGTCTGGACCGGCGAGATGAACGAGTTTGGATGGCGAGCCGTTCTCGGCGACCTCACCGTCGACGAGGTGTCCGCGTACGTCTCGCCCGCCCGGGCCGAGGACCTCTCGGGCCTGCCGACCACCTACATCGACGCCGGCTCCGCCGAAGTCTTCCGCGACGAGGACACCGACTACGCCACCCGCATCTGGGCGGCCGGCGGCCAGGCCGAACTCCACGTCTGGGCAGGCGGCTTCCACGGCTTCGACGCCCTGTACCCGCAGGCGGACATCTCGGCCACAGCCCGCCGAACCCGCACCGACTGGCTCACCCGACTCCTGCTCTCGACCGGCTCCGCCACCGCGGCCCGCGCTCGACGCGGGGAGTGAGCGTGATCCCGGTGGCGAACGGCTCGTCCGGCAGCAGTGACCGGTCTCGCGAGCGACTCAGCTCCCGCCGCGACAGCGTGAAGTTGCCTCCTGTCGATGCTGGTACCAGCACGCGTCGATCTCACGCCCGTCACCCAGGGTGAACCGTGTCAGTCCTGGGACAGGGGTGAAACCCGCTGCCGTGAGTGCTCCTCGAGAGGCGCTGTTCGTCGGCTCGGCGCCCGCTCGTACGACCTTGAGGCCGAGATGTCGGTGACCGAACTGGACGGCCGAGCGGAACAGCTCGACGCCCAGTCCCTGCCGGCGGAAGTCCGGAGCCAGCCAGCCACCGATCTCGCCGGAGTGCAGGTCCACGCTCGTCGCGCCCGCGTATCTGCCGTCGGCCACATGCACGGCGGTCAGCCCAAGGAAGCCATCGGAGCGCTTCTCGAGCTTCCTCATCATCTTGAAGCGATCGCGAGGCGCGAACCCTGACAGGTCGTCATCCGCACGCATGGACAAGAACAATTCTCGCGTTTCTTCGTTCTGCACAAGCTCGTCAGCTCTGGAACCCAGCCAGCGCTGCGCCTCGGCATCCGAACCAGCCGCCGCAGGAGCCATTACATCCAGGGCGATGAGGGGCGTGTAGAGCAGCAGCCGCTCACTGCGCAACACGTGCCTGCCCGCACCGCACCTACCGCGCGCAGGTGGGTGAAGGGGTTCCGTGGGCCGGCGGACCAGTGCTTGCCACATCGTGCCCCGCCCCAGTACGAAGATTGTTGAAGTGCTGTTCCAGCACCGCGCGACGGCCGAATATAGCTTGTCTCCGCAGAGACCCGCGAGCCTGGGTATCGACGTCAGTACGCGGCTGGCCGCGGGCACTTCAGGGCCCTCGCGGACCCGGTCCCTGCGCGGAACCGCCCGCCTGTCCGTGCCGGCCTTGAGAACGCCGGGCGCCCCTCATCTCGCCACACCGCCCACGCCCGTACGGGAAAAAGCCTCGCGGGGCACCCGTACACCGGCGGGTGTGGCGGGCGGTAACCGTGAGGGCGCGGCTTCTGCGCCGAGGGCGCGCGGCAGGCCGGGAGCGAGGGCACGCTCACCGTCCCCGCCGAGACGTCGTAGCGCCGAGAACGCCGGAACTACGAAGCCCACGGCACCGCCGTGCGCACGTACTGCGCGGACACGGACGCCCCGGACACGATCGTCGAGGGCAGGAATCCGAACGGGCGCGAGCGCCTCTTCGGCGTGAAAATCCACTACACGGACGCGCACGGCTTCACCATGAGTGATGCCTGCGATCAGGTGCTGGTGTCCGCGAAGAGCAAAGCGAAGGTCCGAGTCACCCTTGTCAGTGCACCTGTGGCCGAGATCGATCGCCGTGAGGTCAACCCCCGGGCCACCGCCATACAGTGACGGCCCCTGAGCAGGCGTCGGCCGCACCATGCGCGGGACGGTCACGACCTGGGGGAACGGCGTCTGGCACGACTTCCGCGAAGCGGTCACGAGCAGTGCTCAGTGGGTGCTTCGAGTGCTTGGAGGATCTGTCGCACTTCCTGGCACCACTGGTCGGCCTCGGCGCTGTCCACCCAGCCGGTGGCCATCTCTGATCCGTCCTGGAGAACCCGGTCCAGGGCGAGTCTCGCCGAAGCGCGAAGGGACGCCGGCAGTTTGGGCAGCGGTTCCCTGGGGCCGTCATCGGGGTCAATCACAATCGGGCTGTCCGGGAGGGTGCCGGCGACGAGAGCGCCGGCGGCAACCGCTTCGGCCCCGTCTCCGCCATCGACGCGTTCTCCCGAGTCGGTGACTCGCCGGAAGGCCCGCCCGAGCACGTCAATAGCCTGCTGGTGGGTGAGTCCCTCAAGTTGATCGACGAAATCTGCGGCGAGATCGCTGTCGAACGGGCCGGTTCCCCACGTTCCCATGCATGGCTCCTGATACGGCTCTCTCGGACGAAGGCTCCGCGTTGCAGCGCCCGCGGGAAGATCCAGATCGTACGCGCCACCACTGACCCCTCCCTTGCCGACGCATACCGGTCGCGACTCAAGGACTTTGAGCGCGGGGACCGGCAGACGCGGCCTCGGGACGAGACCGCGGCGACGTCATGCGCGCCAGGCGCGCGTCGAGTTGCACTTTGCGCAGCGCGCGCCCCCTTCGCGCGCCTCCGCACGCCAACGGTGCGAAAAAGCTGGGCAGTTCGGGAGCGCAGACACACGCTGTGACGTTAGAGGGGCAGGTGGCCCTTCCGTACAGGGCTGTCGTGCATCCTCCTTCTCGCAGCGTGACGCTCCCCTCGTTTCAGCCAGGGTCAGTTAGCTCTATGCAGAAAGCTCGGAGCATAATGAGCTAGGCAAAGAGCTAAGAACTTTCTGTGCATGGCCGACGAAGTCGCGGGTACGTGCGCAGAGAAGGAGCGGCGATGACACACCCGATCGATCCAAGTCTGAACCGACGCAAACTACGCCTTTCGCTGCGTCGGGCACGTGAGAATGCGGCTCTGAGCCAACGGGAGGCAGCCGAGCGAGTCGAGTGGTCCCAGTCGAAGCTGATCCGGGTGGAGACCGGCACGGTCGGCGTGTCGGTCAGCGACCTACGGGCCCTACTGGCGCTGTACGACGTGACCGATCCCGAACGAGTGCAGGATCTCGAGCAGGCCGCAAGGGGCAGCAAGGGGCCGAGCTGGTGGTCCGGATACCACGAGGTGATCACCCCTCAGTTCGCCCAGTATCTGGGATACGAGGGTGCGGCGACGTCCCTGCACACCTATCACCCCATCGTGGTGCCGGGGCACTTGCAGACCCGTGGATACGCCGAAGCCCTCCTCGCCCCCCGCGACCTGGACGAGGACGTCTTCCAGAGGGTCGTGGACCTTCGCATGGAGCGTCAGCAGCGGATGTTCGACGACTCGGGCCGACCGGCCTGCGTGTTCGTGCTCGACGAGGCAGCGGTACGACGTCAGATCGGAGGCAGGGAGGTACTCAGCGAACAGTTGGACCACTTGCTCGTCCTCGGAAGCCGCCAGGAGATTTCCGTGAGGGTGCTGCCGTTCGAAGCGGGGGCGCACTACAGCACGCTGGGCAGTTTCGTCCTGCTGGGATTCCCCGACGATGACGATCTTCTCTATCTGGAGCACGCCGCCGGCAGCATGACCGGCGGTGAGGACCTGCGCCTGCTGGCCCGTTACCAGGAGTGCCTTCAGGTGATCACGGATCTGGCGCTCAGCGAGTCGGAGTCGGCCGACCTGATCAGCCGCGTCCAGCAGGACCTCGGCGTCCGCTGAGCCGGGCCCCGTCAACGGTGACAGAAGCCAGGGGGAAGGGCCAGACATGGTCTCCAGGTCGATATGGCAGCGCCTGCTGGAGTGGGTGCGCACGAACACACTCGGCGGCGCGGAGCAGACCGGCGACCCGACGGATCAGGCCCTCATGGCACAGGCCATCCAGGACCTCGCCCAAGCACAGAATCTGATCGCGATAGAAAGGGCCCGCGCGGAAAACACACTGCAACTGGAGGCGGCCCGCGGTCAGATGCGATTGCGGATGGCGGCTCGGCTCGGATTCATAGGCCTGGTCGGCCTGCTGATCATCGTGGCGGCCATCGCGTTCGTCACGAACAAGGCCGCCAGTCTCAAACTGTCACTGCCGACAGTCGGCACGGGATCCCTGACCCTGGCCGGCACCACGCTGCTCAGCGCGCTGGCCTGGTGGGGCAAGCGCGCCCACACACGCCGCCGCTCGGCACGGACTAACGAGGGGAACCCGCCCGAGAACCATACGGAAGGCGATCAGAATCCGGTGGGGGCGCCGTAGGGGACACCCCCGCGCGCCACAGGCCGGCAGCCACCGCCACGATTGCGGCTACGGACACCCATAAGATCCGTTTGAGGACGACACTGTCGGCCAGCGTTGATGCCGCGGCGGCGGCCACCGTGGCGACGACGCCGACGACGAGCGTGAAAGTGATCGCTCCGCCTACCACTGCGGAGCGGCTTCGGGCTTTCCCGCCCGGACGGTGAGCAGCCGACGCTCCAGCGTCCATACGCTCCCCTCCCCCTTGCCGCTGGCTGGTCAAGAACGTCACGGGCCCTGTAACTCCCCTGCCCTCACAGCGCCCAGGAATTCAGACCAGGCACCATTGGTGAACGTCAAAGTAGGCCAGGCACGTGCTTTCGAGTCACGGGTACGCACGTAGTCACGTTCCATCGCGACCTCCACGCACTCGCTCTCGTTACCGCACTTACTGCTCCTGCGCCACAAGGGTTTCCCCCCATGCACCACCTTCAGATCCTCCCGATCCCCCGATCCGCCCGGATGGTGCGCAGTAACTCTAGTGGACGGTTGTGCACTACCGCAGAGCAACAGCCGGATTACCCTGCCGGCCGCAACGAAGGGCGCCCGAAAGACTACCCACAGCAACCAGGACCAAGGTTACGGTTGCCTGAACGGAACCGCCATACGGGAACAGGCCGACCTGGCACCGCCCCTTCGCGGTCGCCACCCTCCACGTGCAACAACATGTCCTCCGCACGGGAGTTGACATCCCGAAGTCAAACGTTCACGGGCTGCCCGACCGCGCGCATCGGCCTTGCCACACAGTGCGGCTCGGATGACCCGCCTCCCGCCACCGATCTAGGCCCAATCTTCGTCGTCGTCGACGGGTCCGGGCGCCTGGGTGTAGGCGAGGTCCAGAACGTACCGTTCGGTGACAGGGCAGTTGTGCCAAGCTTCGATCAGCTGACCATCCCGAGAATCTTCGGTGAGCTGGTCGAGGGTGGTGTCGTAATAGTCGGCAACCGCCTTCCGGTTGGCCCACCATGCGCGGCGTTCGTAGACACCGGGGCGGGGCAGGGTCACTTCGCCTGCGGGGCCCAGGCCGAACTGAATCCTGACCGCTCACCACGAAACGTGACCACGGCGTGTGAGCGTCATGGGCAAGACTTGAGTACGAGCACTCATGCACGGCATCACCCTCATCAGGCGGTCAATGCTCAACATGGCCGGGCGGGCCGCCCATCCCAGGCAGCGGTTGCCTGCGGGACCGGTAGGCGCGCGCCAGGGCGTCACGGGCCTGTTCGGCACCGTCGTGGGTGAGCCGGTAGAAGCGCCGCCGCGGGCGCCCCTGCCTGCTCGTGCACAGCGGGGGCGCCGTGGCGGCAGGGGGCTGGGACGGTCGCGTGAAGCCGTGTTCGGTGAAGACGGTGGTGGGCAAGGGGGTTGGCGGTGCGTGGCCGGGTCGGGTGAGGTGAGGGCTTCGCGGATGGGGGCGAGGGCTGCCGGTGGCGGGAAGTGCGGTGGTGGGTGCCGACGCGTAGATGCATCGCGGGGTTGCGGGGTGCGACCCGCACACACAGGCGTTGATCGCACCGGCCTACGAGTGTTGCGGTCACCTGCGTGGGGCCGTGTCACAGGTATCTCGTAGGCTTCCGGCCATGAACGAGGGTGATTCCGGCAGACGGGTCATAGAGGGGCGCTTCGAGCTGGAGACGCGGCTCGGTGGCGGCGGCATGGGCACGGTGTGGCGTGCACGCGATCTGGTCCTTGACCGGGCCGTGGCGCTCAAGGAGGTACGGCCGCCCGATCCGGGGCTCGCCGAGTACGACCCGCAGGGCGCGGCAATGCTCCGGGCCCGAGTACTGCGCGAGGCACGGGCGCTGGCTCGCGTCGATCACCCCAATGTCGTGACCATCCACCACGTGGTGGACGGCGGCGAGTACGCCTACCCGTGGCTCGTCATGGAACTGGTGACCGGCGGATCACTTCAGGACCGGCTCGAGAAGGGGCCGTTGGCGCCCGTCGACGCCGCCCGGCTGGGTCGCGAGGTGCTGGCCGCACTACGCGCCGCGCACGATGTCGGCATCCAGCACCGGGACGTGAAACCCGCCAACGTGCTGCTGAGACCCGACGGACGTCCCGTCCTCACCGACTTCGGCATCGCGACCATCAGGGACTCGACCGCCCTGACCGTGACCGGGTCGATCATCGGCACGCCCGACTACATGGCGCCGGAGCGCATCTCCGGCGGCGAGGGCGGCCCGGGCTCCGACCTGTGGTCGCTGGCGATGATGCTGTACGTCGCCGTCGAGGGACATCACCCGCTGCGCAGGGGAACCACCCTCGCGACGCTGGCGGCGCTGCTGAGCGAGCAGCTTCCGCCACCCGTCCGAGCCGGAGTCCTGACCGGGTTTCTGAACGCCGTGCTCGTCAGGAACCCGGCCGATCGGGTGGACGCGACGACCGCGGACCGGCTGCTCGCGGAGGCGATCGAGGGCAGCAACATGGTTCCGAGTGCTCCCGCCGGGGCGGACGGGGCCACGTCGTACCGGCTGGCCCCTCCGCCGGGTGCAACGCCCGTACCCTCCGCGTCGGTTGGGTCCGGACCGCCTGCCGGCTTCGGACCAGCCGCCGGCTTCGGGCCGGCTTCGGGCTTCGGCCCGCCGACTCCGTACCCGGCGGGCCCCACACGGCAGACGCCGGCACGGCCCGGCGACCGCGCGAAGAGCCGAATCGCGATCGCCTCGTCCGTCGTCGGGACCGTGCTGGCAGGAGTCCTGGTGTGGACCCTGGTTCCGGACGGAGGCGACAAGGACAGCGGAAAGCCCGCCGATTCAGCCGGTGCGACCTCCTCGGCCAGGACGACGGACCCCACGCGCACACCGTCCCGCTCGACTCCGACGCCACAGCCTGACGCGAAGACGGATCTGCTCACCCCCGACGGCATCCGGACGGCGGTGAAGGAGATCAAGGCCGCAACCGGCACGGACCGGGCATGCGACCTCACGGTCTATCCGGCCTATGTCTCCGCGGACATCATGGTCAAGGGCAGCGACACCAAGTACGACAGCTACACCTACCGCCCGGGCCAGGGTGTCGAGAAAAGCATCATCAGCAGCGCGATCATCGGCGGCGAACGCCCCTTCAGTCTCGACAGCTTCGACTGGGACGTCCTTCCCGCCCTGCTGAAGCGAGCAAAGAAGGACCTGAACGTACAGCGGCCGACCATGCGCTACGTCCTGGTGCGCCCTGCCGACGACACGTTCGACACCCCGCTGGGACTGGCTGTCTATCTCGCCGACGACCACGTCACCGGCTATCTGGATGCCGACCTGAAGGGCAAGGTGACCCGGGTGATGCCTGCCCAGGACTGAGCGATCCGTCGGCATCGCCCGCGCCCTCGACCTGCTCGTGTGGCCCGCCAGCGGCGCCGTCCTGTCCCGCCGCGCATGCCTTGCCACCGCTCTTCGCCATGGGGGCGGGCACAGCGTTCGCCGCCTCGTGGCACGACATTCCGACACTGTCGACCGGCGGTGCGAAGTTCCACCACGGCGAATACGCGTGGCACCCCGCGGGCGAGGACCACGGCGCCTTCGAGTGGAAGGGCCAGCTCCAGGACGCCGGGCCACGGTGACGACCACAACGTGTACGCACTACCAGCGGTAAGCAAAAGCACACCGCCAAGTACCGGGCCCAGGCTGACCTCCTGGGCCCGGTCGCTTCTTTGGGGGAATCCATCAGTACGTCAGAAGTCCTTTCCGCCAAGGGCGTCGACCTTTCCTACGGCAAGCACCTGGCTGTCAGCGACGCCCACATCTCGATCTCCCGGGGGGAGGTCACGGCCATCACCGGGCAGAGCGGTTCGGGGAAGTCATCGCTGCTCTACTGCCTCGCGGGAGTGCTGTCCCCCGCGCGTGGGCAGGTCCGGTTCGAAGGGAACTCGCTCGGCGATCTCACCGACGACGAGATCAGTACGCTGCGCCGTGAACGCTTCGGTTTCGTCTTCCAGTACGGCGAACTCCTCCCCGAGCTGACCATCGAGGAGAACACCGCCCTGCCACTACGCCTGGCCGGGCAGCGCAAGCGGCCCGCGCTCGCGGCCGCCGGTGAAGTCCTCGCCCGGCTCGGACTCGGCGAACTGCGCGAGCGCCGCCCGTCGCAGGTGTCGGGTGGCCAGTGTCAACGCGTCGCCGTCGCACGGGCCTTGGTCCACCGCCCGGCCGTCGTGTTCGCCGACGAGCCGACCGGGTCCCTGGACAGCGCCAACGCGTCTGCCGTACTGAAGGAGTTCCTCGGCCTGGCGCGCTCACAGGGCACCGCCGTCATCCTGGTCACCCATGACCCCGCCGTCGCCGCGCAGGCCGACACCCACTACACGATGTCCGACGGAATCCTCGCCCACCGGGGGGCGGCGTGAGGGAGTTCCAGCTCGGTCTGCGCCTGCTGTTCGGCTCCGGTCGCGGCAACCGCATACGCTTCTTCCTCATGGCGGCCGGCGGCTCCCTCGGAGTCTGCTGCCTCGCTCTCGTCCTCACCGTCCCGCAGATCCTCGACGCACACGACGGCCGGGCCGCCGCACGACAACCACAGACCACTTCCGCGCGGCCCACGGGTTCCACCCTGCTGCTCCAGCGCACCGACCCCTACGGCTCGAAGGCGTTCACCCGGGTGTTCGTCGCCAAGGGGATCAAGAGCGCCGACAACGCCCCGCCAGGGCTGAAGGAACTCCCGGACCCGGGCGAGGTGTTCGTCTCTCCTCGCGTACACGACCTGCTGCGTGACCGACCCGCCGTCAAGGGACTCCTGCCAGGTCACGAGAAGGGTCTGATCGGCGCGACCGGACTCGCCCACCCCGACGAACTGTTCGCCTACATCGGCACGACACGCGACAAGATCGCCGGCGAGGGCCGCGCCTTGAAGGGATGGGGATACAGCTACGCGCCCTTCCCCGCCGTCGAACCCTCGACCCTGACGTACATCCGTTTCGCCCTGGGCTCACTGGTCCTGCTCCCCCTCGGCATCTTCCTCTCCGTCTGTGCCCGGCTCTCCGCCGCCAGCCGGAACCGTCGCCTGGCCTCCCTGCGTCTGCTGGGCCTGAGCACCAGGGGGACCCAGCGGGTCAACGCCGCCGAAACCGTGATGGCGGCCTTGCTCGGCGCGGTTCTCGGCCTCGGCGAGTACTGGGTCCTCAACCAGGTGATGACCCGGACCGGACTGCCCAGTCTGAGGTGGTACCCGGCCGATGGCGAGCTGTCCGCGACGACCGCCGGCGTCTGCCTGATCGGCTCCCCGCTCCTCGCCTGGTTTGTCGGCCGGGCCGGCGCACGCGATGCCGCCGCCAATCCACTGGCGGTACGCCGCACCGCCATCCCCAAGCGCCCCGCCAAGTGGGGCGGCCTGCTCCTTGTGACCGGCCTCGGCATCGTCGTCGGCTACTGCGCCACCGGCTTCACCGACCATCCCGCCAACAGCCTCGGCCCGAACGCGCTCCTGATGCCGGCGGGCATTCTGCTGACAGGCCTGGGGCTGGTACTGACGCTGCCCCTTATCTCCTACTCCCTTGCCCTCCGACTGGCGCGAACCACCCAGTCCCTCACCCTGAACCTGGCGATGCGCCGCAACGAGGTCGAGCCGGGCAGCACCATGCGGGTCGTCACCGGCCTCGTGCTCCTCCTCTTCTCCGCCTCCCTGGCCCAGGGCGTCCTGATCCAGCTGGAGCAGGTCACCCGGCCGTCCTCTCCCGTGCAGGACTACTCCATCCCTCTGTCATCGCTCACGGCTCGGCAACAGCACGATCTCGCCGCCCTGCCGGGGGTACGCGCGCACGCCGTGACGATGGAGTCCTGGA
Organism: Streptomyces sp. NPDC059371; assembly: GCF_042751995.1. Lineage (NCBI taxonomy): Bacteria > Bacillati > Actinomycetota > Actinomycetes > Kitasatosporales > Streptomycetaceae > Streptomyces > Streptomyces sp. NPDC059371. The sequence goes on from NZ_JBHYXD010000003.1 coordinate 148,182, forward strand.
CCGACCCCAATGGTTCCGCCGACCAGCCCTGGGCCAGCGCCGTCGTCGCCACCTGCGGTCAACTGTCCAAGCTGGTGAGGCACTCCGACGGATGCGTCGACGGCAAGGTGATGCGGCTCAGTGACCCGAACGCGGGCACCGGCCAGGGGGCGCGCCCTGGTGACACCCTCCCCTTCCGCGATCCGAAGGGCGGTCCCGGCAAGACCCTGAACATCGAACTTCCGCACGACACCATCACCTACAGTGCGTACGACCCGTCGGCGGTACACGGAGCGGACGTGCTCGTCCCGCCGTCGGCGCTGTCCTCCACGGCCCGCCCGGAGGAGGCGCGGTACGTCCTCACCAGCAGCTCCGACCACGACGAGGTCCGCAGGGTCCTCGACGGTGTCGCCGCTGTCGCCCCGACCATCGAGGTCGAACCCATAGGCGTGAACATCGAGGGCCTCCAGCAGATCGCCGTCCTCGAGACCCTGCTCGCCGTCGGCATGATCATGGGTCTGGTCATCGGAACCGCGGCCTTCGTCGTCTCGGCGACCGACCGGGCGGTGGAACGGCGTGCACAGGTCACCGCCATCACACTGATCGGAGCACGGGCCCGGACGATGCGAGCCGTGCAGTGCATACAGGTCGTGCTCCCCCTGAGCATCGGGCTCGCGCTGGCGCTCGTGACGGGCAAGGTCGCCGAGTCCTGCTACCTGGTCACCGGGGGCAGCGAGATCTACTGGGACTCCGCCGGCGTCCCGATGCTCGCGCTCGCGGCAGCGGGCGTGGCGGCCGTTTCCGCCGTCGGCGCACTCCCGCTCGTGGGACGGCGCATCGACCCGGAACTGATCCGGCGCGACTGACCACAGCGCTTGACCGCTCCTCGTCCGTCGGCTCGGCGGGGGGGGGGGGGGGGGGCCGCCGCGGGGGGGGGGGCGGGGCGCGCGCCCCCCCCGCCCCCACGCGCCCCAGCACACGCACCCGACCAACCCCCCCCACCCGCGCGCCCA
>NZ_JBHYXD010000003.1:149183-172551 GCF_042751995.1 Streptomyces sp. NPDC059371
CCGCGACCCGCCGCCGAGCGGCGCCCGAGCCCCCCCGCGCGCCCCGCGTGCCCCCCCTGCCCGCGCGACGCCGCGGCCCCCCCCGGCCGGCGCGCCCCCCCCCCCCCCCCCGACTCCCGGACCGTCAACGCCACTCGCAAGGAAGTCAGGCCACCAAACCAAGGGCCCGGACAGCAGACCGGACCAGCCCCCGAGCATCAACGCTCCGTCACAGCAAGGCGTGCCGCCGGGGAAACGGGCGTGGCATACAGCGGAGAGCTCTCCGAGAGGCGTTGGGACGCATTGGATGCCATCGCCCCGGGCGGTGTCCGGCCTGGAGCATCGACGGACAGCGCCGCTTCGCGTTGACGCTCGCGCGTCCAGGAGTACGGAACAGTGACGGCAACTCCCGGCATACGCGGCGGAAGCGGGCCACCGCCGTCGCGGATGCCACCTGCGAGCGCCGCCGCCGGCGCGGGTGCCGCAGGGGGTCAGCCTTCTCTGCGCTGCAGGACACGGCGGGCCGCCTCTTCCTCTGCCGCGGACGGCGACAACTCGTCGAGCGTGTCGAGTTCGACGTCTGCCTCCAACTCGCTTTCCCAGGCCGCAGCAAGTCGCTCCTGCTCATCACGTGGTGCGGCGTCGACAGTCTGCCGATCCTCCGGGTTCAGAGCCGCCAGAAATCTAGCCACCGAGTCCATCGGCATGCCGTACTCCTCGTCGCTGGACAGCGTGTTGATTCCCGCCCAGCATGGTCAATCGGCTTTCGGTCCGTCGCCTGACACGGCTTCAGCACACTCGGATGGCCGCAGCCAGCCCGGACGGGCAGCCCCGGCGAACGCCATCAGACCGTCACGAGCCGAACCACGGATGGCCTCTCCGTCAAACCGCCAGGGTCCGGTGCGGTTGCGGGCACTGGGGGCATCCTTGTGGAAAGCGGCGGTCACGTGTCCTCCTACGGCTCCTTCACTGATCAGGGCCGGCTCGTCGACATCGCCTCGGCGGCAGAAGAGAACCTGTGGCGGGCAGATCCCGCTTAGGGTGCTCGGGTGTTCAATCGGCTTGAGGTCAGTACATTGCCACCGGGCCCCCGATGGGCTGCCCAGTTGCGGGTCCGGATCGACGGCGAGGAAGTCGTGGCGGAGACGGTCGGAGAAGGAGGCCGCGGCCCGTTCGCGGAGGAGGCGCTGCCCGCCCACGGCCACGGTCCCCTCTGGGCGACCGGCAAGGGGCGACGTGTCGTGCTGGGCGAGCCCGAGTGCACCGGCGGATGCTGTGGCTACCTGTCCGTGTTCGTGCAGCGTCAAGGCCGGATCGTGGAGTGGTCCGACTGGCAGGTGCCCATAGACGAGGTGCGGCCCCCAGCGTTCCATTTCGACGCCGATCAGTACGACGCCGAACTCACCCGAGTCACCTCGTCTTTCTCGACAGGGAACTCGGCAAGGCCGTTTCCACCGCGGCGAATCTGGCCGCCCGGCTGAGCCGGAGAGCCAGGAACGAGAAGGCGCCAGGCGACCCCACAGCCGAAGTCACGCTCGCGGAGGAGCCGGTGTAGCCTTGCCGGCGCCTTCGGCCGGAAGGCCGCACTTCGACACCGGGCGCCGTGCAAGCTCGCGGATGCAGCATTCCACCAAGGAGAGACAGACAGGCGATGGAAACAGACCCGCCCCTCCGATCCCACGACGACGACGGCACCACGGTGGGACTGTTCTGGGTCTCGGCAGACGGCGTATACGTGGGTGCCCCGGCGACGCCACCGGCTCCTCGCGTGGCGCTCAAGGCCTCAGGGCCCCGCGTCACCGGTCCGCACGAACGTGACTGGGCCTGGTCCGGCATAGCGGGCCTGGAAGTCACCGAAGTCCCGGTCCGCTCCACTGTGCAACGCTGGACGACCCACGCCGTGAGCTTCGCCGCCGCGGCCCTGGACGCCTGGGTGCCGAGCAGTCCCACCGAGATGACCGTATCCATCACCGCACCCGACGGCACAGTCCTGACGCCCGTCCACTCCAGCGCCGCCGTGGCCTACTCCGGGCGCGAGGTCGATCTCTCCCGCCGGCTGATCAGCCGCTTCACACGGGGCACCGCCACCCCCACCGTCATGACCGAGTGGTGGGTACAGACTCGGCCGGCCAGAATTCTCCGGTCGCGCGAGCGGGAGGCTCTCCTCGAGCTCTGGCTCGCCTCGGACTGAGCGGGTGCCCCGCGCACCCACTCGCCGAAGGGCGGCAAGCGTGACTCCACGCAGGCCACTGCCCGCATCCGTCCGTCCAGGCCCCTCCCGCACCGTCGGACCTGCTGACGTCGTCGCGGAACTGGCCCGCCACCGCTCAACTCCTCCCGGACCGAAGCGCATTGTGGTCCGCCCCGGTGAACGGACCGCGATCATCGGCCTGTTCCAGCGGGTGGCCGTCGCCAGGGAGACCGCTCGACTCGTCCATCGCCGGACAGCCACCCACCGGCACCGCACACCCGACGGCACGGCGGCGCGCGCGCTGCCCCGAACACACGACAGAAGATCATCATGATCCGAGTTCCCACCTGCATACTCAGCAGCTTTCAGGCACCCCAGATCTCTCACGGCCACAATCCCGACCTGTTCGTGCAGATCGGTTCGTTGACCAAGCCGCTCACCGCGACCGTCCTGACCGCCTTGGCCGACGACGGAGTCCTCGGCCTCGACGACCCGCTGGAGCTGTTCCTGCCGACGCCCAGCGGCACGGGAATCACCCTGCGCCGGCTTGCCGAGCACACCTCGGGCCTTCCTCGTCTGCCTCCCGGCATCAGCGGGCGCGATCCCTACGTGGCTTTCGACGCCGACACACTGGACTCGGTCGTACGGAACCTCGACACCCTGGTCACGGCTCCCGCGGGGACGGCGGAGGAGTATTCCAACCTCGGATACGCGCTCCTGGGTGCCGCTCTGGTCGCGGCCACCCGCACCCCGTACGAGGAACTGCTGCACCGCCACCTCCTCGATCCCCTCGGCATCGCCGATGTCGCCGCCGATCCGCCGTCCGGCAGACGCCTTCGCCGCACAGGGCTGTTCGGCCGGCCTCGCCGGGCCTGGACCATGGACGGCGCGATTCTTCCCGCCGGCGGGCTGTGGGCCACTCCCCGGGCCACCGCCCGCCTCCTCACCGACCTGCTTGTCGACCGCAGGCTGGGTGAACCGGCACCGGCCTGGCAGAAGGCGGGAAGCCTTCTGTGGCACAACGGCGCGACAGGCGGCGCGTCCGTTTTCGCGGGAGCCTCACCGCAGGGCTGGATTCTTGTTCACCGCCTGTCCGGTCGAAGCGCCGTGACGGACAAAATGGCCCTGGACACGCTCAGACGCTTCATCGGGCCCAGAGTCTGATGCCGGGGCGGCCAAGGAGCACTCCGGTTAGGAGTAGTCGCCGTGTCCGGCCCGGCGCAGGATGTCGCGTTCCCGGCCGGTCTGGGTGTCGAGGGAGTCCTCGTGGTCGATGACGAGGGTGTCGTCGGCCGGTCGGGCTCGTACCTGGGCTCCGTAGGCGTCGGTCGCTTTCACCAGGAAGGCGTCCTGGTGGGCGGCGGGCCAGCTTTGGATCAGGTAGGACTCCACGACGTCGTCCGTGGTCTCGTCAACAGCCGTGTCCCTGCCGAGTGCGTGGACGCGTAACCGATACCGGCCCGGGCCTTGGGAAGCCAGCGTGGAGAGATCGGCGGGGTCGTCCGTCATGGGTGTGACCAGTACTTCCCCGGAGGGGGAATGGCATGGCATCTCAGCGATCTCTTCCCAGCCCGGAACGGGGTCGGGTCGCTGGGAGTGCGGCTCGACCGTGACGCGGACGTTGCCGGTGTGGATCCCGGTTGCCACCTCGATGACGCCGCCGACAGCGGATACGAGCCCGTTGTGGGTTGCGTCGAGGTCGTCGGCCACGGGCCCTTGCGGATCCGTGATCTGGAAGAGGTGGTACTCCGCGCGTACCAAGGCTGTTGCTGCGACTCGATCATCGTTCACAGGGTCTTGTCTTCCGGTCTCGTCCACTTGGGTCTGCCTGATCTGTCCAGGATCCCGTTTCGCTCTCCGCCGTCCGAAGCCGGCCGCGCCGAGCCTTCGGAGCGGCGCGGGGCTTGGGGAGGCAGCCCGACAGTCCACGCCGGAACGTGCCCTCCGCCTGGAGTCCCGGGCCAGGAAGGCACTTTCACGCTTCCGTATCGGCAACGGCCGCGCCCGAACGAGACCGTGAGGCTATGGGCGCTGCTTCATCCGGTCGACGATGGCCCAGTCCACCACGTGTGACAACTGGATGTACGTCTTGTCGCCGGACGCCGAAGTCCGTTCGTCGCGGAACCCCAGGAATTCATAGGACTCCGGGTCGAAGATGAGGTACTTACCCTTGGCGAACGGACTCTTGGGGTAGGAAATCCCCACCCCGGTGCGCCCGGCTGAGTCCTTCACTCCCGGAATTGCTTCGACACCGGGCACCAGGGCCAGCGCCTTGTACGCGGCGGGACGCAGTCCCTGGGGCAGGACCGGCCACTTCAGGAGCTCACCGAGCATGAAGTAGGCGTCGAACCATTCCTGTTCGGTGAAGTCGCTCGTCGACCTGCTGGAATGTCCGCCGCCGGCGATGTCCGGAATGAGCTTCTCCGGGTCGGTGGGCAGCTTCTTCAGCTTGCTCCACTCCCGAGGCGGCCACACGCTCTCGCCGTTCTTCAAGGGCTCCTCCCAGATCACCCGGCCGAGTTCCATGGTCAGGGAGCGCTTGGAGCCGTCCACCGAGTCCCAGTTGACGTCCTCGTAGGTCTTGACGGCGCCGGTCCTGCGTTCCGTCTCCTTGATGATCCGCTTCGAGTAGATGAACTGGTCGTCGCGCGGCGCCACAGGCTTCTCGTCCTTGCCCGTCTGCGCCGCCGCCCCGTTCAGCACGGTCACGGCGCTGACGTTTTCCATCCTCGGGCTCGCTGTGCCCGAGGCGCGGTCGGCCCGGCCGGGGCGGTCGCTGTCGCCGTCGGCGCCTTCGGTGATCAGTACCGCCGTTCCCGTGACCGCCACGGCGACCACCGCGGCTGTCGCGAGGCGCAGCGCGTGCCGTCGGCTGGGGGCTGGGCCGGGGTGCTGCTGCGCACGTGCGATCGTGTTGAGCAGTCGGTGGCGGGCCTTCGCCCGAACCGGGTCGATGAGCGGGACGGCGTCCGCGTCCCAGTCCCGCAGGAGTTCGAGTTCGTCAGTCATGGCCGGGTACCTCTCGCAGTGTCGTCGGATCGGATCCGCCCAATGCTTCGCGTAGCTTGCCGCGGGCCCGGTGCAGCCGTGATCTGACCGTGCCGATGGGGACACCGAGGGCCTGGGCCACCTCCTCGTAGCCGAGACCGCCCCACGCCACCAGCAGCAGTACGTCCCGGTGCCGTGCGGGCAGTGCGGCGAGTGCCGCTGCCAGTTCACGGCCTACGGCCTGTGCCCCCACCCGGGCCGCGGCACGGTCGGCCAGCGGCTCCTCGTGATCGGCCGGAGCCGGGATGCGGGCCATGGCTTTGAAGCGGCGGCCCTCGGCCCGCCGGTGTCGGCCGACCAGATTGGTCGCTATACCGAACAGCCAGGGCCGGGCGCCGTCGCCCGGGGCCCGCGAAGGGTCGTACCGGTGGCGCTGCTGGAAGGCGGTGGTGAAGGTCTCCGCCATGAGGTCGTCGGCGGGCTCGCCACCGAGCCTACGGGCCAGGTAGCGATGTACCTCATCGGCGTACCGGTCGAAAAGTGCGGCGAATGCTTCGGGCTCATCCCGGGACCGTGCAATCACCGAGGCATCGCTCTCCGCCCCCGTGCGGACGCCTGGCTCGACGGTCATCGGGGCTCCTCTCGTTCAAGGGAACGTGCTTCGAAGGCTTGGGCTTTCATCTCTCCTTCGCCGCTCGCCCCCGGCGAGTTCCCTCGAGCCCCTCGCGTAGCGACAACGGACCTCCTGCGCTGCCGCGTGGTCAGACCTGCTCATTGCGTGCGCTTCCCGATCTGCTTCATGCCCGGCACCGCGCGCCTGAGGCAGCCGCGACGAGGCCACCTGCCCAACTCCGTCCCGGTCCCGAACTGCCCCGCTCGGCACAGGAGACGGACGGCAGGGGCGCGGGCACCCCTACCGCCTCCGGGACGGTCCCAAGGATGTCCCTGGGGGATGCCCCCTCACAGGATGACGACGCGACGGTCGTGAGGGACGGCCACCTTGCCCGGACCGTCCACGGCCGGGCTCACACGCTGAGCGCCGCTCGTACGGTCTGTTCGGCGGCTGTTCCGCCCTCGCCCGAGGACGTCACCCGCCCGGCCTCCAGTACGTAGTACCGCTGGGCGGCGCGCATGGCGAACCCGACGTGCTGTTCGACGAGGAGGACGGAGAGGCCACCGCGCCGGGTGAGGGCGAGGATCGTCTCCTCGATCTCGGCGACGACCGACGGCTGGATGCCCTCCGTCGGCTCGTCGAGCAGCAGGAGCCTGGGGCGGGTGATCAGCGCGCGGGCGATGGCGAGTTGCTGCCGCTGGCCGCCGGAGAGCAGGCCGGCGCGACGGCCGGACAGCTCGCGCAGGACCGGGAAGAGGTCCAGTGCCTCGTCGGTCGCCGCTCTGCCGTCGGGGCGGCCGTCGGCGACGAGTTGGAGGTTCTCGGCGGTGGTGAGGTGGGGGAAGGACTGCTGGCCCTGGGGGACATACGCCATCTTGCGGGCGACCCGCTGGTGCGGGGCGAGGTGGGTGATGTCCTCACCGTCCAGCCGGACGGTGCCGCTCTTGGGCTTGATCAGGCCCATGGCGGCACGCAGCAGCGTGCTCTTGCCGGCGCCGTTGTGGCCGAGGACGGTGGCGACACCGTCCTTGGGGACCGTGACCGTGACGCCGTGCAGGACCGTGGTGCGGTCGTAGCCGGCCTGGACGGAGCTGATCTCCAGCATCTGGCTCACGCCTCCTCGGCGACGGCCACGGGAGTGGCGGGAGCGGGCTCGGGTTCCGCGGTGCGGCCGAGGTAGACCTCCTGGACCTTGGCGTCGGCCTGGACCTCGGCGACGGTGCCCTCGCTGAGGACCTTGCCGGCGTGCAGGACGCTGACGCTGCGGGCGAAGGAGCGCATGAAGTCCATGTCGTGCTCGATGACGACGACCGTGCGGTCCGTGCTGATCAGCTGGAGCAGCGCGCCGGTGGCCTCGCGCTCGTCGTGGCTCATGCCGGCGACCGGCTCGTCGAGCAGCAGCAGCCTCACGTCCTGGACGAGCAGCATGCCGATCTCCAGCCACTGCTTCTGCCCGTGGGCGAGGACGCCGGCGGGGCGGTCGCGCAGGTGGGTCAGCCCGGTGGTCTCCAGGGCGTTCGCGACCGGCACGGGGATGTCCTTGCGGCGCCGGAGCATCGTCCACGGGCCCCGCCCGGCGCCCGACGCGATGTCGAGGTTCTGCAGGACGGTCAGTTCCTCGAAGACCGTGGCCGTCTGGAACGTACGCCCGATCCCCATGCGGGCGATCTTGTGAACCGGCCTGCCCAGCAGGTCCTGGTCGCCGAAGCGCACCGAGCCCGTCGCCTTCACCAGGCCGGTGACGGCGTCGACCAGGGTGGTCTTGCCGGCGCCGTTGGGGCCGATGAGGAAGCGCAGGTCGCCGGGGTGGATGTCCAGGTCGACGCCGTCGACGGCCGTGAAGCCGTCGAAGGTCACCCGCAGGTCGCGGACGGTCAGTCCCTCGCCGCTCATGCCGTCTCTCCCGTCTTACGAGTAGTGGTAGCGGTGGCGGTGGAGGTACGGCGCCTGCGCAGGACGACGCCCAGGGAAGCGAGACCGCCGGGCAGGAAGCCGACCGCCATCACGAACAGCAGACCTTGGAGGTACGTCCACGCGGCGGGGAAGGCGTCGGACAGCGCGCTCTGCGCCCAGGCCACCGCGATCGCGCCGAGCACCGCGCCCACCAGCGAGGCCCGGCCGCCGACCGCCGCGCCGATGACGAAGCCGATGGAGGGCACGATCCCGATCAGCGCCGGGGAGATGATCCCGACCGCCGGGACGAAGAGGGCGCCGGCCAGGCCCGCCATGCCGGCCGCGAGGACGTACGCGACGAGCTTGACGTTGGCCGGGTTGTAGCCGAGGAAGCGCACCCGTTCCTCGGAGTCCCTTGCGGCGACGAGGAGTTCACCGTACCGACTGACGAACAGTTGGCGGGCGCCGATCATCAGGAGCAGCAGGACGACGGCGATGATGAAGTACACCATCCGCTGGTTGACGGGGTCGTCGAGGGAGTAGCCGAGGAAGCCGTGGATGTCGGTGAGGCCGTTGGTGCCGCCGGTGGTGGCCTGCTGGCCGACCAGCCAGATGGAGAGGGCGGCGGCCAGCGCCTGGCTGAGGATCGCGAAGTAGGCGCCCTTCACCCGGCGGCGGAAGACGAAGAAGCCGAGCAGCGCGGCGACCGCCATGGGCAGCAGCACCGTCATGGCGAGCGCGAAGGCCGGATCGGCGAACGGCTTCCACCACCAGGGCAGGGTGTCGCCGGTGCCGTACAGCTGCATGAAGTCGGGCAGGGTCTCGCCGGTGGCGGCCGCGTCGGTGAGCTTGAGGTGCATGGCCATGGCGTAGCCGCCGAGGCCGAAGAAGACGCCCTGGCCGAGCACCATGAGCCCGCCACGGCCCCAGGCGAGGCTGACGCCGACCGCGACGATCGCGTAACACAGGTACTTGGCGAGGAGGTTGAGGCGGAAGTCGGAGAGAACGACTGGCGCGACGCCGAGGAGGAGAACGGCGCCGAGAGCGAACCCGGCGGGGACGCGGAACCGCTCCGGCAAGGACGGGGGCGGCGTCGCCACGGCGGACGTGGGAGTGGTCGTTGTCGTCATGCCAGGCTCCGGGTGCGCAGCGTGTACAGGCCCTGGGGTCGCCACTGCAGGAAGGCGACGATCACGACGAGCACGATGACCTTGGCGACGCTGACCGTCGTCGAGTATTCGAGGACCGATTGGAGGATGCCCAGCGCGAAGGCGGTGATGACGCTGCCCTTGAGCTGTCCGATGCCGCCCACGACGACGACCAGGAAGGCGTCGACGATGTAGTTGGTGCCCATGGTCGGGCCGATCGGGCCTACCAGGGTGAGGGCGACACCGGCCACGCCCGCGAGGCCCGAGCCGACGAAGAAGGTGATGCGGTCGACCTGCCCGGTGGCGATCCCGGAGACCTCGGCGAGGTCGCGGTTCTGGACGACGGCCCGGATACGGCGGCCGAGTGGCGTGAGTTTCAGGATGAGGGTGAGGGCGAGGACGCTCAGCAGGGCCAGGCCGAGGATGAACAGGCGGTTGTTGGCGAAGGTGATGCCGCCGCCCAGCGAGATGTTGCCGGTGAGGATGTCGGGCGCGGCCGTCTGCACGTTGGGGGCGCCGAAGATGTCGCGGGCGAGTTGCTGGAGCATCAGCGAGACGCCCCAGGTCACGAGCAGCGTGTCCAGCGGGCGTGCGTAGAGGCGGCGGATGAGCAGCCATTCCAGCAGGGCGCCCATGGCTCCGGCGACCAGGAAGGCGACGGGCAGGGCGATGAGCAGCGAGGCGCCCGCGCTGCTGATGGACTTCTGCAGCACGTACGTGGTGTAGGCGCCGGCCATGATGAACTCGCCGTGCGCCATGTTGATCACACCCATCTGGCCGAAGGTCAGAGTCAGGCCGAGGGCGATGAGCAGCAGGACGGCACCGATGCTGATGCCGGTGAGGGACTGGCTGAGGATGACCGTCATGGGTCGGCTCCGGGTCGGGGACGGAGGTGCGGGTGCGGGCGGGTGCCCTGGGCGTGGCCCGGCCCCTGGAGAGGGCCGGGTCCGGTACCGGGCGGGGCGTGGCTCAGGAGAGTCCGGAAGCCCAGGAGTAGCCCTTGAGGTACGGGTCCGGCTTGACCGGCTTGCCGGAGTTCCACACCTCGGTGATCAGACCGTCGGAGCCGACCTTGCCGATCCGGGCGGTCTTGTAGACATGCTGGGTGGCGCCGTCCACGGTGACCTTGCCCTCGGGTGCGTCGAGTTCGATGCCGTCGGAGGCGGCCTTCACCTTCGCCACGTCGAAGGACCCGGCCTTCTCGACCATCTCCTTCCACAGGTGGACGGAGATGTAGGCGGCCTCCATCGGGTCGGAGGTCGGCTTGTCCTTGCCGTACGCCGCCTGGTACGCGGCCACGAACTTCGTGTTGGCCGCGCCCGGGGTGGTCTCGTAGTAGTTCCAGGCCGTGAGCTGGCCGTCCAGGTACTGGGTGCCGATGCTCTTGACCTCCTCCTCGGCGATGGAGACCGAGAGCACCGGCAGACTCTTCGCGGCCAGGCCCGCGGACTTGTACTCCTTGAAGAAGGCCACGTTGGAGTCACCGTTGAGGGTGTTGAACACGGCGTCGGCGCCGGCGCCCTTGACCTTGTTGACGATGGTGCCGAACTCCGTGGAACCGAGGGGGGCGTAGTCCTCGCCGACGACCTCCATGCCGTTGGCCTTCGCGTACGCCTTGATGATCTTGTTGGCGGTGCGCGGGAAGACGTAGTCGCTGCCGACCAGGTAGAGCTTGGTCAGGCCCCGCTTCTTGAGGTAGTCCAGCGCGGGCACGATCTGCTGATTCGTGGTGGCGCCGATGTAGAAGATGTACGGCGACTGCTCGAGGCCTTCGTACTGCACGGGGTAGAACAGCAGCGACTTGTACCGTTCGAAGACCGGCTTGACGGCCTTTCGGCTGGCCGAGGTCCAGCAGCCGAAGGTGGCCACGACCTTGTCGTCCTTGATGAGGGTCTCCGCCTTCTCGGCGAAGGTGGGCCAGTCGGAGGCGCCGTCCTGGCTGACGGCCTCGAGCTTCTTGCCCAGCACGCCACCGGCGGCGTTGATCTCCTTCACCGCGAGCAACAGCGCGTTGTGGACGGTGACTTCACTGATCGCCATGGTGCCCGAGAGCGAGTTCAGCAGGCCGACCTTGACTGTGTCGCCGGATGTGTCGGCCTTGGCGCCGGAGCCGGTGGATGTGGTGTCGCCCGTCTTGGCGCCGCACGCGCTGAGGGCGGCGGATGCGCCGGCGGCCGACATACCGGCCAGGAGACCGCGTCTGCTGATACTGAACCCGGACATGCACAACCTCCTTGCCCCGAAGGGCGATACGAAGCGAGCGGAAAGACTCTGGGGAGGGGGATGAGGGGAAAGCGCTTCAGAGGCGGCGGTGTCGACGCACGGGTTCCCCAGCCGTTCCGGGGTGGTGTCCGGGCTGGTCGCTGAAGTGCGACCACAGCCTGCGGGGAAACTGTTTCAACCGCGTTTCGGAGCAATTGAAGAACAGTTTCCGGTGAAACTAACGCGGTCGGCGAAAACTGAAGAAGCCGCTTCCGAATGCGGCCGGCCGGGGACATTGCGGCAACGGCGATCAATGCTTCCCAGGGAAAGGATCAGTTATTCTGATTCCCCTTTTTCAAGGGCCCGTTGATCGACGCTAGGCTCAAGCAGCAGTCGGCGAGCACGAGTGGAGGAGCACCATGGCGAGACGGCCCCAGGAACTGCTCTACCTGCTCACGCGGGCCGAACGTCTCGCCGTGCGCCGAGTGCAGTCCGTCCTCGACGAGTTCGAGTGCTCCGTGGAGGCGTGGCGGGTGCTCGACCTGCTCTCCGACGGGCAGGGCCACAACATGACGGCCCTCGCCGACCACGCCTTCCTGCCGGCTCCGAGCCTCACCAAACTGATGGACCAACTCGTCGACCAGAACCTGGTCTACCGTCGTGTCGACCCGGCCGACCGGCGCCGCGTCCTGGCCCACCTCACCCCACGGGGCAAGCAGCGATGGCAGTTGCTGGCGCGTGAAGTGCGGTCCGACTGGGCGGACTTGGAGCATCTGCCCGCGGGCGAGGAGCTGGACGAACTGCTCACACGGCTGGCGGAGGCCCTGGAAGGACGGCTCGCGGCCGATCCGGCCCGTGTCACAACAGGTCGTACGGGGAAGGCAGTTGGGCCAGCACGTTGAAGTCGGGCCCGGCCGCCTCCGCCAGGTAGATGCGCTGGCGGACATGCCGGTCATGAAGGTGGAGCAGGCCGCGCGGACCCTCGTAGGAGACGGTCTCGGCGGCGGCCGAGATCGCGGAGACGTCCAGGGTGCGGGCCCGCTCGAAGAGCGAGGCGAGCAGCAACACCCCCTCGTAGCACGACTCGCCGAGACTGCCGGGGGCCGGTGCCTCGAAGCCGAAGCGGCCGGCGTACCGGCCGTGGAAGTCCAAGGTGTCCTGGTTGGCCAGCGAGGCGAAGTATCCGGCCGTGCTGAACAGGTCGCCGGTCGCCTCCGGGCCACTGGCCATCAGCATGTTCTCGTCCATCAGCGTGCTGAGCCGGAGACACCGCTGGTCCAGGCCCGAGGCGGCGAAGGCCCGGTTGAAGCGGACCGCGTCGCTGCCGACGAGCAGCATCAGCACCCCGTCCGCGTCCGCGTGCTCGATGCGCCGCAGCACATCGACGAACTCCTCGGTATTCAGCGGCAGGTACGCCTCACCACAGACCCGTCCACCCCGCAGCGCGCGGGCGTAGCGGCGGGCGGCCCGAGCGGTGCGCCGGGGCCAGACGTAGTCGTTGCCGACGACGAACCATCTGCGCACCCGCCGCGTCTCGGCGAGCAGCCGCATGGCGGGCCGCAGTTGCCAGTCCGGCGTCTCACTGGTCATGAAGACACCGTCCGTGCGCTCCCCGCCTTCGTAGAGGGCGGTGTACACATACGGCACCCGGTGCGCGATGCGCGGCGCCACGGCCTGCCGGACCGAGGAGATGTGCCAGCCGGTCACCCCATGCACCGCACCGGTCGCCACCAGTGCCTCGACCTCCTCGGCGACCTTCTCCGGTCGGGCTCCGCCGTCGACCTCCAGCAGCCGGAGCTCCTTGCCGAGCACGCCGCCGGCCTTGTTGATCTCTTCGGCGGCCAGCCGCGCGCACGCCTCACAGGCGGGACCGAAGATCCCGGCGGGCCCTTGCATCGGGTAGACGAGCGCGACGTTCAGGGTCGAATCGTCGACCGTCAACCACTCAGGGGTGCAGAGGTGGAGCGGCCGGCGCATGTTCACATGATTGCCCGACGGCGCTGAAGCACCCAAGCACCGGCCGGGATCGAAACCGATTCGTAGGCATGGGAAGGCGAGCGGGCAGTGCGGCAAGGGGCGCGGGGCAGCATCCACCACGCCACTCACGGGCAAGATCGAGTTGGCGAGAGCGTGTGGCGGGACGGCCCTGTGGCCGGGTTGTCGACTTTGGGGTGTAATGGAAGGTGCGCGATGCGCGGCGAAGCACAACGGCCGCAAGACACTCCGAGGCGATCGCAGCCGGAGGACTTCTCGTGAAGTACCACACCCGAGCATTCATCGCAGCCGCCGGAACGGCACTCTTCCTGTCCGCGACCTCCGCGGCGTACGCCGATGGCAGCAGCCACGGTGGGGCACGCAGCGTGCAGGAAGCGCGATCCACGGTGAGCACCTCGTCCTCAGCGACGGTGTCCACGAAGTCCGTTTCGCTCGGCAAGATCCTGGTCAACAGCAAGGGGCACACCCTCTACCTGTTCCAGTCCGACAAGACCAACAAGTCCACTTGCAACGGTGACTGCGCCAAGGCTTGGCCGCCGCTGAAGGCGCACGGGAAGCCGACCGCCGGAGGCGGCGTCAACAGCAAGCTGCTGTCGACCATCACGCGCAGCGACGGCTCGAAGCAGGTCACGTACAAGGGGCACCCGCTCTACACGTTCGCCGACGACACCAAGGCCGGGCAGACCAACGGGCAGGGGCTCGATGCCTTCGGCGCCAAGTGGTATGTGCTGGGCACCGACGGCAAGGCGATCACCAAGACCTCGTCATCGTCACCGAACGGCGGCTACTGACCGGCCCGCCTGGTGCCGTCCGAACCGGCCACAGTCCCGGAACATGCGCAGAGACCATGGGCCACTCGTACGGCCGGGGACACACAGGGTGTCGCCCGGCCGTGCCGGATCACAGGGCGTCGGTGTCCAAGGGGACGTCGGGGGCGATGTGGGCGCCGAGGGCCTCGCGGTAGAGGGCGACTTCGGCCAGCAGGGAGCGGCGGACGCTGTCGGCACGACGGAAGCCGTGTCCCTCGCCCTCGAAGAGCAGGAAGCGGTGCCACACTCCGCGTTCGGCCAGGTTGTCCACGATGCACGTGGCCTGGTCGGGGCGGCAGATGAAATCGTCCGCGCCCTGGAGCATCACCAGCGGCGCGGTGATGCGGTCGGCGTTCGCGACGGGTGAGATCTTGTCGAACAGAGCCTGGTCCTGCGGGAGGACGCCGACGAGGGTGTCCACGTAGCGGGACTCGAAGTCGTGGGTCTGCTCGGCCCGCCATCGTGCCGGGTCGCTGATCGGGTAGAGGACCGTGCCCGCGCAGAAGACGTCGGTGTGGACCAGACAGGCCAGGGTGGTCCACCCGCCGGCCGAGCCGCCACGCACGGCCGTACGGGCGGGGTCCGCCAGGCCCTCGGCGGCCAGGGCGCGGGCGACGGTGACGCAGTCGTCGACGTCCACCGCTCCCCACTGGCCGCGCAGCCGGTCGCGGTAGGCCCTGCCGTAGCCGGTGGAGCCGCCGTAGTCGACGTCCGCGACGGTGAAGCCGCGGCTGGTGAAGAACGAGTACTCAAGGTCGGCGGTGACGCCGGTGGAACTCGTCGGGCCGCCGTGGACCTGCACCAGCAGGGGCGGCAGTTCGCCGTCGGGTGCGGTGGCGGTGGGGTGGGTGGGCCGGTGCAGCACGAAGTGGACGGGTCGGCCCTGCGCGTCGTGGACGGTGCGGCGTTCGGGCCGGGACTGCCAAGGGGCCAGCGGATCCTCGGACTTGGGCCTGGCGCGTCGGGCCGGACCGGAGCCGGGGGCCAGGGGCACCGACAGCAGGGCGGAGCCGAGGGCCGGGTCGGCGGCGCGGACGAGCATCCGTTCGCCGTCCGACCAGAGGTCGCCCTGGAAGCTGCTCCAGCCGTCGGCGAGTTCGGTCAGCTCGCCGTCCTCGGGCGACCAACGGGACAGCTGTTGCGGGCCGTTGCCGTGCGGCAGCACCACGCCGTACGGCGTCACGGCGAACCAGCTCGCGCCGACGCGCCAGATGGGGCCGGCACAATCCTCCTGGAGGGGAAGGACGTTGGTGATCGAGGTGGGCGTCGGCCGGCCGGTGGCCAGGTCGACGCGGTGCAGGTTCCACCAGCCGACCGGGTCCGCCATGGCGTAGAGGGTGTCGGGGCCCGCCCATGCGGCCTGGGAGACGGAGACCTCGGTGCCGTCGTGGCTGCCGCCGAGCAGCCGGACGGGCTCGCCCGCGACGCCGTCGTGCAGCTCGGCGACCATCAACTCCGAGCTGTCCCAGGGCATATGGGGATGGTCCCAGCCGATCCAGGCGAGCCGCCCGCCGTCCGGGGAGAGCCGGTGCCCGCAGAGGAAGTGGTGCGAGCGGGCCACCACGCGCAGCGCGCCGGGGTCGTCGGCGGCGGCACCGGACAGCGGTACGGCGACGATCTCGCGCACGGTGCGGAGCGCCGGGTCGGCGTCCTGCGGTCCGGTGGCGGCGCGGGTGGTCTCCCGCACGCACCACACCTCGGTCCCGTCCGGGCCGGTCACCGGGTCGGCCCAGCAGGTCTCCCGGTCGGAAGGGTCGGCCGGGGTGAGCGGCACGGGCACCGGGAACGCGTTGCCCTCGGCGACCCCGAGGCGGGGTACCTCGGCGCGGTACAGCCGCTGGTCGCGGTGGTCGGTGAAGACCAGCAGGTGGCTGCCCGTGGCCGGGTCCGCGGCGCGTACCCAGTACGGCTTGCCGCCGTAGCCGAGGGAGCGGTTGCGCACGGAGACGCCGGGGGCGAGCACCGGGACGGGCTCCTCGTGGCCGGGGGCGTTGCGCAGCAGCCGTACGGTCGCGGTGGCCGGGTCGGAGGCGCACCACCAGTTCTCCTCCCCTGCCCCGGAGGGCCAGGAGCTGGATCCGGAGGCGTCGGCGACCGCTTCGGCGGTGATCGGGGACGGCCAGGTGCCGTAGGACAGGTGGGGCGGGGTGGACATGGGGTGACTCCGAGTACGGGAGGGGGAGTTGGGCGGCGGTGCGAGTGGTGGGCGCTGCCGTGGACTGCCGGGGCGGGGGTTGGGGGTGCGGGTCACCGGCCCCTGGGAGAAGCCCTCTTGGGGGAAACCTGGTGGGCGACAGTCCCGAGGGACTGCCCCGGTGGGCAGCCCCCCGGGGCAGTCCCGGAGCGAAAGGCCCCTGGAAGGAAGGTCCAGGGCCGGTGTGCCGGTTCGGCGGCGCCCGCGGGAAGCCGTGCACCCATGCCGCGCGAGCGACAGGTGCGCACGGATCCGGCCGGAGGGCGCCCGGGGCCAGGCGAACAGGAGCCCCGCCGGGGTCACCCGGCGGTCAACCGCACCGGCTCGCCATGGGCGTCGCGGCGGCGGAGGTCCTCCGGGGTCTCCCGGCGGACCATGAGGCGGGCGCGGCCGTCGCGTACGGCGACGACGGCGGGCCGGGGCTGGGCGTTGTAGTTGCTGGCCATGGCGTGGTGGTAGGCGCCGGTGGCGGGGACCGCGAGGAGGTCCCCGGCGGCGATGTCCTCCGGCAGGGCGATGTCGGGCACGACCACGTCCCCGCTCTCGCAGTGGCGGCCGACGACCACGGCGTGCACCGGCTCGCCCTCGGCGCGGCGGTTGGCGGTCCACGCGGTGTAGCGGGCGAGGTAGAGGGAGGGGCGCAGGGCGTCGCTCATGCCGCCGTCGACGGAGACGAACCGGCGGCGCAGCCCGTCCTTGACGGCGCCGACGCGGTAGAGCGTCACCCCGGCGGTGCCGATCATCGAACGGCCGGGCTCGACGGCAAGCCGTATCGGTGAGCCCGGCAGCACCCGTTCCAGGCCGGCGCGCAGGGCGGCCGTGAACGCGGCCGGGTCCAGGCGGGGCTGGCCCGGCAGGTAGGGGATGCCGGCGCCGCCGCCGAGGTCGATCTCCCCGACCGTGATGCCGTGCCGCTCGGCGAGCAGGGCGACGAAGGCGGCGACCCGCTCGGCGGCGAGCGTCAGCCCCTCGGTGGCGGTGATCTGCGAGCCGATGTGGGAGTGCACCCCCGCGAGCCGCAGCGACGGACGCGCCGCGACGGCGAGCACGGCCCGCTCGGCGTGGCCGTCGCGCACCGGGAAGCCGAACTTGACGTCGTCGCCGCCGGTGGCCATGTAGTCGTGGGTCTCGGCGGCGACGCCGGGGGCGATCCGGACGTAGACGTCCTGGACCCGGCCGGCCGCCGCGGCGGCGCGCGCGAGCCGGTCGATCTCCTCCAGGCAGTCGACGACCACCACGCCGACGCCGTGGGCGACGGCGGCCTCCAGTTCGGGTACGGACTTGTTGTTGCCGTGGAAGACGATCCGGGCGGCGTCGAAGCCGGTGTCCACGGCGAGCCGGAGTTCGCCGCCGCTGCACACGTCCAGGTGCAGCCCCTCGGAGTCGACCCAGCGGACCATCTCCGCGCACAGGAACGCCTTGGACGCGTAGTGCACCCGGTCCGCGCCGGACTCGCGCCACAGCCGGGCCCGGTGGCGGAAGTCGGCCTCGTCCACCACGTACAGCGCGGTGCCGCAGGCGTCGGCCAGGTCGTCCAGGGCGACCCCGCCCACGTACAGCCGGCCCTCGACGGTGCGGGCGGTCAGCGGCCACACCTCGGGGGCCGTCTCGGGTGGGGCGGCCGCGGCCAGACCGTCGGGCAGCGGGGTCCCCGCGCGTGGTGCGGGCAGGGAGGGAGCGGTGGACACGGGGCTACTCCTCGGTGAGGACGACCAGCATCAGCAGGTCGTCGCTGGGGTCGGTGAAGTGGTGTTCGTCGGTGGCGGCGAAGTGGCAGCTGTCGGCGTGGCGCAGCAGCCGTACGACGCCGCCTACGGAAACCCGGCAGGAGCCGGCGAGCACGAGCGCGAACTCCTCGCCGGGG
This sequence comes from Streptomyces sp. NPDC059371, assembly GCF_042751995.1. Taxonomy (NCBI): domain Bacteria; kingdom Bacillati; phylum Actinomycetota; class Actinomycetes; order Kitasatosporales; family Streptomycetaceae; genus Streptomyces; species Streptomyces sp. NPDC059371. Next base: position 167,060 of record NZ_JBHYXD010000003.1, read on the forward strand.
TGGGCTGTCGGGTGGTCGTGGTCGCCGAGGTCGGCGTGGAGCAGCCGGGCTCCGATCCGGCTCGCGCCGGGGGCCGTGAGGTCCCAGATGCCGTGGTGCCCGTCGGCCTGCGCGAGCAGCGGTGCCGGGGCGAAGCGCGGCGGGAAGGCCGGGGCGGCCGCACCGGCGACCGGGCCGGTTCCGCCGAGGAGTTCGGCGGGGGTGGCGCCGAGGGCGTCGGCGATCTGGGCGAGGGTGCGGACCGTGGGGTTGGCGGCGCCGGACTCCATCTGCGAGACGTAGGCCGGTGAGACGCCGGCCCGGGTCGCCACCGCGCTCAGCGTGAGCCCTGCGGCGCGGCGGACACGGGCGACGGAGGCGGCGAGCACGTCGCCGGTGTCCGCGCTGTCGGGCGGCGCGCCCCGACCGGTGTCCGTGGGGCCGGTCTTTCCCGTCCCGCTGCCCGATTCGTCGTCGGACTGTACGGAACCGTCCGTGGCGCGACGCGAGTTCTGCTGCGAAGTGGGGGGATCGGCCGAAGAGTTTTCCGCGCCGGTGGCTCTTGACGAGGTCATGCGGCGACAGTAAGACTCACGCATCGCTTAGATCAAGCAATCTGACGCCGCCGTTTAACTGTCAGCAGAGATGCAGTTCACCAGCCGGATTCCCGGGTGTGGGCTGCCCTGAGTGGGAGGGGTGAGCAGTGACCGGTCCTCTGGCGCCTACGCCGACCCTCGAACTGCTGCGTGCCGCGGCCGAGCTGTGCGGTCCCGCCGCGCAGCGCCTGTTCGAGGTGCTGGCGGAGGACTACCCGGCCTCGCTGGAGCGCCGCCCCGGTCAACTGTTGCGGGCGGCCGACGCGAGCGCCGCGGACCTCGACGGACTGCTGGCGGCGGCCGGAGTCGCCTCCACCGACGACCTGCGTCTGCTGGCGGCCCGGGAGAGCGGCCTGCGCCTGGCCGAGCCGGATCTGCGGTTCACCAGCCGCGATCCGGAGTCCGAGCCGCGGGAGCGTTCGGCGCTGCGCCGGATGATCACCGCGGAGGAGGGCAACCTCCGTCGCACGCTGGCCGATCTCCAGGCCAACGGCGCGCTGGAGCTGGCGGCCGCGGCCCTGTTGCGGGCGCGGCGGCGGTGGGTGCTCGGCGACCTGAAGTCGGCCGGGTACGCGTCGCTGCTGACCAGCGACCTCACCAGCAGCATGCGGGACGTGTTCCTCGTGCAGCCGGCGACGGGCGCGGCGGTCAACGCGATCAGCGACGCGCACGCGGACGACGTCCTGGTCGTGTTCAGCTTCCGCAACTACAGCCGGCTGACGGTGGACGTGGCCCGGGAGTTCCACGCGCTGGGCGCCTCGGTGATCGCGTTGACCGACAGCTACACCAGTCCGGTGTGTTCCTTCGCCACGCACGTCCTGGCGGTGGACACCCGCAGCGAGTCGCCGCATCACTCGCCGACGGCGGTGGCGGCGGCGGCCCATGTGCTGGCGGCGCTGGCCGCCGCGGGCGCCAAGGGGGCGGCCCGGCGCAACCGGCGCCGGGCGGAGCTCTTCCGCTCCCTGGGCAGCTACGGCCTGGGCCAGACGCCGTCCGTCGCCGCTGCGGGCGAGGCGGAGGGCGCGCCGAACCTCCCGGGACCCGCCGCCGGACTCCCCGGCCCCCGCACCACGGACCTGTCCGGCTTACCCGCCGTACCCGAGGACGAGTCCCCGCCCGCGCGGTGACCGCCCCCTCCCTTCCCCGTCCCGCCTGTTCCCCGTTTCCGCGAGTCCGTCTCGCTGAGCCATCGACGGCAGAGGCCCTGTCCTCGCGCCCTGCCGCCGGGAAAGCAAGTGGTTCCTCCTCATGAACGACCCCTCCCTCTGTATGGACGGCGGCGCTCTCTCCCCCGCCGAGGACGCCGCGCTGATCTCCGAAGTCACCGAGCTGTGCGCCCGGTTGATCCGTTTCGACACCAGCAACTACGGCGGTGGCGACTCCCGCGGTGAGCGGGAGGCGGCCGAGTGGACCGCCGGGCTGCTCGCCGAGTCCGGCTACGAGCCGGTCGTGCTGGAATCGGCGCCGGGCCGGGCCAGCACCGTGGTCCGCATCCCCGGCGAGGACCGCGACGCCCCGGCGCTGCTGGTCCACGGCCACCTCGACGTGGTTCCGGCCGAGCCCGCCGACTGGAGTTTCGACCCGTTCTGCGGGGAGATACGCGACGGCGCGATCCTCGGTCGCGGGGCGCTGGACATGAAGGACATGGACGCGATGATGCTCGCGGCCGCCCGGTCCTGGGCGCGCCGTGGGGTGAGGCCCGCGCGCGACATCGTGATGGCGTTCGTCGCGGACGAGGAGGACACCGGCGAGCTGGGAGCGGGCTTCCTCGTCGACCGGCACGCGGACCTCTTCGAGGGCGTCACCACCGCGATCGGCGAGTCCGGCGGCTACTCGGTCCATCTGCCGGACGCCTCCCGGCTCTACCCGATCGCCGTCGGCGAGCGCGGCAGCGCCTGGATGGACCTGACGGCACGCGGCGCCGCGGGCCACGGCTCCCGGCCCGGCACGGACAACGCCGTCGCCACCCTGGCGGCCACCCTCGCCGCGCTGGCCGCGCACCGCTGGCCGGTGCGGATCGTGCCGGCGGTGGCCGCGCTCCTTGAGGGGCTCTCCGCCCGCCTGGGCGTCACGGTCGACCCGGCGGACCCCGCGTCCCTCGCGCAGCTGGGCGAGGCGGCCAAGCTGGTCGAGGCCACCGTCGCCAACACGCTCAACCCGACCATGATGAAGGCGGGTTACAAGCACAACGTCATTCCGAGCGAGGCGACGGCCGCCGTGGACGGCCGGATCCTGCCGGGCGCGGAGGAGGATTTCTTCGCGACCGTGGACGCCCTGCTCGGCGAGAAGGTCTCGCGGTCCTTCCACAGTTTCGCCGCGCCGGTCAGCGCCGACCACACCTCGGCCGAGTTCGCCGAGATGGCGGCCGCGCTGCGCCGCGCCGATCCCCAGGCCCTGGTGCTGCCGTTCATCATGTCGGGCGGCACCGACGCCAAGGCGTTCGCCCGCCTGGGCATCCAGTGCTACGGATTCGGCCCCGGCCTGACCCCGCCCGGCTTCGACGTGTGGCGGTACGTGCACGGCGTCGACGAGCAGGTCCTCGTCAGCAGCCTGGAGTTCGGGGTGCGGGTGCTGGAGGACTTCCTGCGCACAGGCACCGGCACCGGCGCCGGGCCCCGGAACCCGGAGCGATGACCGCCCCGTACCTCCACTGAACCCCGCGCGGGCCGGCAACGGCGCCGCGGACCGGCCGCTCCCCCGCCCACCAGAGCCCCACAGTCCCACCGTACGCACGTTCACATGCATGCATGCACCAATGCATGAACCAATGCACACACCAATGCATGGACCAATAGGTGCAGCATGCATTTATCGTCGCGCCGTACGGCCCGTCCCCGGGTCCGCGGCGCAGCGGCCTCGCCCCACCTCCCGTCCCCTCGCGGCCCCGTGCCGCCGGCACCTCCAGGAGAAGTTCACGATGACCAAGCCCGCCCCTGTGCACAGAATCGGCCGCAAGGCCGCCGCGCTGGCCACGTCGCTGCTGCTCGCCACCGGCGCGAGCCTCGCCCTCGCGCCGGCCGCCGCGGCCGACAACGGCGGCAGCACGCTCCGGATGCCGATCACCGGCATCGGCATCGACTCCCTGAACCCGTTCCTGGCCTACTTCGCGGGCAGCCTGGACGTGTTCTCCGGCATCTACCCGGCGCTGGACCGGGTGGAGCAGGACGGAACCGTCAAGCCGTACCTGGCGGACTCCTGGACGACCTCCAGCGACAAGCTCACCTGGACCTTCAAGATCCACAAGGGTCTGAAGTGGAGCGACGGCAAGCCGATCACGGCCGAGGACGCCGCCTGGACGTTCAACCTGATCATGAGCAACTCCACGGCGGCCACCGCCAACGGCTCCCTGGTGAGCAACTTCGCGTCGGTCACCGCGCCGGACGACACCACACTGGTCGTCAAGACCAAGAAGCCGCAGGCCACCATGCTGTCGGTCAGCATCCCGGTGTCGGGCATCCCGATCGTGCCGAAGCACATCTGGGAATCCCACACCAAGGACCTGAAGAGCTACAAGAACGACAGCTTCCCGATCGTCGGTTACGGCCCGTGGACGCTGACGGACTACAAGCCCGAGCAGTACGCCAAGTTCGACGCGAACAAGGACTTCGTGCTCGGCGCACCCGGGTACGACCACATGATCGAGCAGTCGTTCAAGAACACGGACGCCGCGGTGGCGGCCCTGCGCTCGGGGCAGTTGGACTACGTCAGCGGTCTCAACCCCACCCAGTACCAGGCACTCAAGGGCCAGTCCGGCATCAAGGCCTACGAGCAGGTCGGCAACCGCTGGAGCGGCATCGAGGTCAACGGCGGCGCCCGTACCCGCGACGGCAAGAAGATCGGCACCGGTCACCCGGCGCTCGGCGACGTCAAGGTGCGCGAGGCGCTGGCACGCGCCATCGACCGGGCGACCATCGTGAAGAAGGTCCGCAACGGCCTGGCGGAGGTCGGTGGCAGCTATCTGCCGCAGTCGCTGCCGCAGTACGCGTGGCAGCCCTCCGACTCCGAGAAGTTCGGCTTCGACCCGGCCAAGGCCAACTCCGTGCTGGACGAGGCTGGTTACAAGAAGGGCTCGGACGGGATCCGGGTCGACCCGAAGTCGAAGCGCAAGCTGGAGTTCCGCCTGGGCATCCACTCCGACGACGACGGCGACGCCAAGGTGTCCACGTACCTCACGGGCTGGTTCAAGGAGATCGGCGTCAAGGTCGACATCCAGTCGATGAGCTCCGCCAAGCTCAACGCCGACCTGGCCAAGGGTGACTGGGACATCCTGATGGACTCCTGGTCGACCGGTCCCGACCCGACGTACCTGCTGGGCATCCAGACCTGCTCGGCGCTGCCTGACAGCAAGGGCGAGGGCGGCAGCACGGACTCGTTCTTCTGCGACAAGAACTACGACGACCTGTTCCTGCGTCAGCAGAGCGCCTTCGACGACCAGGAGCGGGCGGATCTTCTGCGGCAGATGCAGGCCATCCTGTACAAGGCCAACGAGAACATCATGATCTACAACGCCAGTGGCCTCGCCGCGTACCGCACCGACCGCGTGAGCGGCATCGTGACCGGTAAGGCGAACTCCGCCGGCGCCTACCCCGCGCAGGACTCCTTCCACCAGTACCTGAACGCGACCCCCGCCAAGGCCTCGTCCTCCTCCTCGGGCGGCAACTCCGGCACCCTGATCGGCGCTTCGGCGGCCGCGGTGGTCGTCCTGGCCGCGGGCGGAGTGCTCATTGCACGCCGCCGCTCCTCCTCCGACGACCGCGAGTAGACCGTGGCCGACACCATCGACGCCACCGGCGTCACGGCCGCGGGGGCGCGCCCGGGGGCGCGCGCGGCGCGCCGCCCGCCGCCGCCCGCGCCCCCACGCCGTCACACAGACGAGGCCTCCCGCCGCCACCAGCGCGCCACACCACCACAACACAG